>CAYQWO010000310.1:0-4838 GCA_964421095.1 uncultured Syntrophaceae bacterium | reverse complement strand
CCATCGATTTTTCCGAGCACCAGTTTTTCCAGTGGGACCCGGCCTGTTTTGCCTACGAAAAAGAAAAGGCGGATTATTATCAGGGACTGATCGATCACTGTTATGATTTGATGGATGGCCTGGTCGGTTCGCTGATGAAATATGCCTCCCCGGACACGCTCTTCTCGGTTATCTCCGACCATGGAGTGACTCCCAGCTTCAACGAGTTCATGGTCAATAACATTTTGATCAATGCCGGCCTGATTGCGGTCAAGCGAGAAAAAGACGAAAAGGGGGAAGAGAGGTTGATCATCGACTGGTCGCAGACCAAGGCCTTTGCCCAACACGGCTGGGCCGTACAAATTTACGTCAATCTCAAGGGCCGGGACCCCCAGGGCATTGTGGAACCGGGCGAGGAATACGAAAAGGTGAGAGAGGAGATCATCCGCTTGCTGCACAATGTAGTGGACCCAAAGACTGGGAAGCACCCAGTGGTGTTGGCCTTGCGCCGGGAAGAGGCCCAACCCTTACTCCACTGTGGCCGCAACGCCGGCGATGTGATCTACGCCTTGAAAGCTGGCTATGAGGCTTCTGCCGTTCTGCGTAACAGTCTGGTTGAGTTCGAGCATCCGCACTATGCCGGCATCCACTCCTCGGTTTTGCCCGGCGCGCAATACGGCACGGGCACGATGGAGGCGATGGCCATCATGGCCGGGGCCGGGGTGAAGAAGAATCGCCGGAGGGCGAAACCCATTCGCCTGGTGGACTTTGCTCCCACCGTAGCCTATGCTCTGGGCGTTCCGGCTCCAGCCCAAGCGGATGGAGCAGCACTGTTGGACCTCTTTGAATGACTTCGCTTAAACCAAAGGTTCACAGCGCGGCATAGCCGCAACAACGAGGAAAGGCAAATTATATCCCCCACCCTTTCTCTCCCCCTCTGAGGGGGGAGGTTGGGAGGGGGTGAAGGGGAGAAAGGAGGAGAACATGCGCAAGGGAACTCTGTCTTTTATGTTGTTTTTCGTCTTGATCGCCGGAATACAAATCTGTGCGCCGTCCGCGACCGTGGCCGCCTATCCAGAGAAGGCGGTGACTTTTTTCTGTGGCTTTCCGGCGGGAGGTGCCATGGACATGACCGCCCGCGCCATAACGGAAGCAGTGAAGAAATATTTTCCCAAACCGATGGCCGTGGTGAATCGGCCGGGGGCGGCAGGAACGATCGGTGCGGCAGAAATCATTCAAGCCATGCCGGATGGATACACTATCGGGATCACCGCCGTCGCCGTCCTGACCATCCAGCCTCATCGGACCAAGCTTCCTTACGGCTCCCCGGAAGATTACACCCCGATCATCAAGCTGAACAACCTTCCCATATGCTTCGCCGTGAGAAAAGACGCTCCCTGGAAAACCATGAAGGAAGTCATTGAATATGCCAGGGACAACCCGGGCAAACTCCGCGTGGGGCATCCCGGACTGGGCACCATCCTCCACCTGAACCTGGAGATGCTGAAAGGAATGGCCAAAGTGGACATGACCGCCGTGCCTTTTGCCGGTGGGGGGGAGAGCGTGCCGGCTCTGCTGGGAGGTCACGTGGAAGCCCTCTCCGTCCATCACGGAGAAATCATAGCCCAGGTGAAGGCCGAAAAAGCCAAAGTCCTGGCGGTCTTCGAGGAGAAGCGAAATCCTCTTTTCCCAGAGGTGCCCACTTTTCGGGAGATCGGATACGATATAACCATGGGCGTCTATTACATGGTGATCGGGCCCAAGGGGCTCTCCCCGGAAATTGTGGCCAAACTCCATGATGCTTTTAAGAAAGCCATGGAAGAGCCAGTCTTTATCGAGGCCATGAAAGCCCGGGGTTTCGACGTATCCTATGAGGGAACCGAAGACATCAAGAAGCGTCTGATGAGGGATTATGAGCAGAATGCCAAGCTGGTGGAAATCCTTAAGTTGGAAAAATAGTCATGAGGGTCCGAGCCCTGCCCGTCACCTCTTTCTGCTTCCTTTTCCTGGGAGCGGCCTACCTGGCCGGGAGCCTTGAACTCCCGCGGGGATCGGCTGCCCAACCGGGGGCAGGGCTTTACCCTCTCCTGCTCGGTATTTTCCTGGTGGCCTTAAGCCTGGCCTTATTGATTCGGTCGCTCAGAAAAAACGAAACCAAACCAGAAGAGGGAGAACCCTTCCCCAAAGGGAAAGACCGCCAGCGCGTTATGGCCGTGGGTATAGCTCTTTTCTTATTTGCCCTGTTGCTCAAACCTTTAGGGTACGGACTTTGCAGCGCGGTCCTGATGGGGGCGATTCTCCGACTCCTGGGGCTTGCCAATTGGGGAAAGATAGTCCTGATTTCCATCCTGACGGCGTTCCTTTCCTATTATCTCTTTGCCTCCCTCCTGGGTGTTCCTCTTCCGGGAGGAATTTTTTTCTCCTAGCATGGATTCTCTCCAGGGCTTGGCATACGGTTTCGGAGTGGCCTTCACCGGCCCTAACCTGCTGGCCTGTTTTTTGGGTGTCTTGGTAGGCACTGTCGTAGGTGTTCTGCCGGGCATCGGACCCATTGGAGCTATGGCCCTTCTGATTCCTTCCACCTTCGCTTTGGGGCCGACCACCGCCCTGATCATGCTGGCGGGGATTTATTACGGATCTATGTATGGGGGCTCCACAACCACCATTCTGGTCAATGTCCCGGGGGAGGCGGCTTCGGTCGTGACCGCCATCGATGGCTATCAAATGGCCAGAAAGGGAAGAGCCGGAGCAGCCCTGGCAGTGTCGGCTGTGGGTTCCTTCGTTGCTGGCACTCTGGGAGTCGCGGCTCTGATGTTTTTTGCTCCTCCGCTGGCCGAGGTCGCCCTGAAGTTTGGTCCCCCCGAGTATTTTTCCCTGACCCTGGTGGGGTTGGTTTTTCTTTCCCGGCTCGGCGGGGGATCAGCCCTCAAATCTTTTCTCATGGTGGGATCGGGCCTACTTCTCGGCACTGTGGGAATGGAGCCTATCTCTGGCCTTCCGCGCTTTACCCTGGGGCAATTGCAGCTATCGCAAGGCGTTGAACTCGTACCCGTAGCCATGGGTCTTTACGGGATTGGAGAGGTTCTGATCATCGCTGAAAGGATCACCGGCATTCCTCAACTGGTCAAGGTAAAATTCCGAGAGCTTTTCCCCACCGTGGCCGAATGGAAAAGAGCCTTTCCGCCCATGCTTCGGGGAGGGGGTGTGGGTTTCTTGATCGGCCTGATTCCAGGGCCTGCGGCGATTCTCTCCACCTTTACTGCCTATGCCCTGGAAAAAAGAATTTCCAAACATCCTGAGCAATTCGGGAAAGGAGCCATTGAGGGGGTAGCGGGTCCGGAGTCAGCTAACAACAGCGCCACTGCAGGGGCCATGGTCCCTCTTCTGGCTTTGGGGGTCCCCTTTGCCCCGGCAACGGCGATGCTTCTGGGAGCCCTGATCATCCATGGAGTGCAGCCCGGACCCCTTCTCATGACTCAGCAGCCGGAGATTTTTTGGGGGGTCGTGGCCAGCATGTACATCGGGAATTTTGTCCTGCTCATCCTCAACCTTCCCCTGGTGGGAGTCTTTGCCAGCATTCTTCGCTTGCCCCAGCACCTTCTCATGGGCCTCATTCTTCTGCTTTGCTTGGTAGGCACTTACAGCGTCAATAATAGCTTCCTGGACCTCTATATCCTTATCGGAATGGGAGGGGTCGGCTATATTCTGAGGAAGCTGAAGTTCGACATGGCTCCGTTGATCCTGGCCCTGGTCTTGGGGCCCATGCTGGAAAAGACCCTCCGCCAATCGCTCTTCATGTCCCGGGGAGACATCTGGGCCATCATCAGCCGCCCGATCACTGCCTTTCTTCTTTCTATTGGCCTTGCCGTAATCGTCTTGCCCCCCTTGATTCGGTGCTTGAAAAGAACCCCCAAACGATAACAATTGCGGATTGCCAATTTCGAAATTGGGAAAAATACCCCCATGGCGCCAACGAGCCAACAGAACCGTTTTCCTGCCCGGGGCGGCGGGGTTTGCGAGTCTTCCCCTGGATAAGGTTGAAAATTCCCCTTCCGCTCCCCTTTATTTCTTTCTCCCACCTGGCCTGGTCATGATTTGCCTCATCTCCTTTTTTAACTTTACTAAGGACAAACAATGTGGTAAATAAGCAATAGTTTGTATTTTCCCTGACGGAATCTTGTATTTTCAGCCTACCAGATTGGGGGTGCATTCCCCATGAATCAAAAGTGCCGGGTGGTCATTGCTGAAGATCATACGATTATCCGCGAGGGTTTACGATCGCTGCTCGCCTCGACAAAAGATTTTGATATCGTGGGGGAAGCAGGCGACGGGCGGGAAGCGCTCCGGTGCTGCGAAAAGCTTAAGCCAGACCTCGTCCTGACCGACCTATCCATGCCCCGGATGGATGGTACGGATGTGATCCAATCCATCAAGAAGCAATCTCCAAATACCAAGGTCATTGCCTTAACTGTTCATCGGACCGAAGAATATGTGCTGGCGACTCTTCGGGCCGGCGCCGATGGTTATGTTCTCAAGGAAGCCACGTACGAAGAACTGATGATGGCCATCAGGAGCGTATTAAAAGGGAAGCATTATCTCAGCCCGGAAATTTCGGGAAAGTTGATCGAGGGATACCTGGAAGGAAGGAAATCCTTTAAAATCGATTCCCTCTGGGAGACGCTTACAAGAAGGGAGCGAGAAATTTTGAAGCTGATTGCCGAGGGTTATAAGAGCAGAGAAATTGCTGATTACCTTTGCATTAGTGTTCACACCGTGGAGACCCACCGCTCCACCCTCATGAAAAAGTTGAACCTCCACAATACCGCCGCCCTCGTCGCCCTGGCCATCGAGAAAGGACT
>CAYQWO010000309.1:2169-4850 GCA_964421095.1 uncultured Syntrophaceae bacterium | reverse complement strand
TCGCTTAAATCCGGTCTGAGAGCTTCTTCCAAACGGCCGTCCGGGTGGAGGATCTGCAGCATCTCTCCTTTTAGAGGATCATATTTTTCGATCATTCATCCCTCCTAAAACTTTCTTCACCGCAGAGTACGCAGAGAGTGCAGAGAAAAATGTTGTTATGTGCAAAATCCAACAACCAATACCAACCTTTTGATGTTCTCATTAAAAGTCGTCACTCTGGTGAAAACCAGAGTCCAGAGTTCGTCCCGACAGAAGTCGGGAACCATCTCAGAGACTGAATCCCGGTTTTCACCGGCAATCCTGGATTCCGGCTTCCGCCGGAATGACAGAAAAAGCTCTTTTCACACTCTTTACGAGCCAATGATTTTTCTTTCTTTTCCTTTTGACATTTGATTGTATATATTTCTTTGCGTTCTCAGCGGTCTCTGCGGTGAATAATTTATCTCCCCAGAGCCCACTCCTTGAGCTTCTCGTAGCTGACGACGCCACAGAGCCATTTTCCCGTCTGCTGGTTATAGAAAAACGGAACGCCGCCACAGCGGCCCTGATCATACTGTCGCATAAGGTTCGCATTCTGTTCGCTATGCCAGACTTCATACTTCCGGATTTCCACTCCCTCTTCCTCCTCCAGCTTGCCGACCAGGGGGGCCATGGCCGCGCAATGGGGGCATTCTTTCCCGTAGAACTCCAGAAGGTAGGATTCCGGTTGGGTAGCCTCAGGATCCATGATCACGTTTTTCCCAGGAGGTCTTTGGCAATAATCCTTCTCATGATCTGCGCCGAACCTTCATAGATTTGAATGACCTTGGCATCGCGCATCAATTTTTCTACAGGATGCCATTTTGTATATCCCATTGCCCCGTAAATTTGAACCGTATCCGTAGTCACCCGCATGGCCATGTCCGCGGCAAAAGCTTTGGCCATCGCCGCCTCTCCGGAATTCCTCATCCCTTGATCGGCCAGGGAAGCGGCCCGCCAGACCAGGAGCCGGGCGGCATCGATGCCGATGGCCATGTCCGCCAGCAGGAACTGCACGGCCTGATGGTTCGCAATCGGCACCCCAAATTGAATGCGCTGCTTGGCATATTGCGTGGCCAGCTCCATGGCCGTTCGCGCCAGGCCGACGGCGCCGATAGCAATCATCGGCCGGGTGATGTCCAAAGCCACCATGGCCTTTTTGAAACCTTCCCCTTCTCCGGCTAACAGGTTTTCCTTGGGAACCCGGACATTTTTAAAGGTCACCGCAGTTGTGTTCGACGCCCTCTGGCCCATTTTATCGATCGGCTCTCCGTGGCGGATTCCTGGAAAGGTGGCCGGAACGATGAGGCTGATGATTCCTTTATGTCTCTTCTGCCGATCCACGCTGGCGAATACTAGATAAAGGTTGGCATAGCCGCCGTTGGTGATCCACATCTTGGTTCCGCTGAGGACATAATGATCCCCATCCAGAGTGGCGGTAGTTTCCATGGATGCGGGGTCTGAGCCCACATGATATTCGCTCAAGCAATAGGAAGCAAGGGTAAACTTTTCACAAAAGGGTTTGAGAAATCTCTTTTTTTGATCCTCTGTTCCGAATTTTATGATCGGGTAGAGGGCGAGCGTACTGACGAAGATGGAGACAAAAATTCCCATGTCCGCTGCGGCCAATTCTTCTGATAGGAGGCAAACATCCAGGACGCCCTGCCCACCTCCTCCATATTCTTTCGGAACCAAAGGGGTGAGAAAACCTTCGGTGTAAGCTTTTTCCATGATATCCAGAGGGAAAGTCCCATCCCGATCATGTTTGGCGGCCACCGGGAAAATGATTTCTTTGGCAAATCTTCGGGCCTTTTCCCGAAGGGCTTTCTGTTCCGCCGTCAGATCGAATCCAATCATTTCTTTTCTCCATACGAATAGAACCCTCTACCCGTCTTGACTCCCAGGTACCCGGCATTCACGTATTTCACCAGAAGCGGGCAGGGGTGATATTTATACCCAAAGGCTTCCTGGAGGACGTTCATTACGGAAAGGACGGTATCCAATCCCACCAAATCAGCCAATTCGATCGGCCCCAGCGGATGATTGGCCCCCATCTTCATGATGGAATCGATCTCCTCCTTCGTCCCCAAGCCCTCGTAAAGGGCGTAAATCCCCTCATTCATGTAATTGAAAATCAAGCGGCTGGATATAAACCCGGGAAAGTCTTTCGCCTCTAGGGGTGTCTTTCCAAACTTCACGCAGAGTTCCTTGGCCGTCTGGAATGTTTCCTCAGAGGTCGCCAGCCCGCGAACGATCTCGATCAATTTCATGACCGGGGCTGGAAGAAAAAAATGCATACCGATCACGCGCTCAGGTCTGCGGGTGAAGGAAGCAAGGCGGCTGATGGATATAGAAGAGGTATTGCTGGCCAAGATGACTTCCTTGCGCGTTACCTCATCCAGAGCCTGGAAGATCTCCTTTTTTAGGTGGATCTGTTCGGTCGCAGCCTCAATGACCAAGTCACAGTTCCTAAAATCCTCCAGTTGAGTGGTGGTGGTAAGTCGTCCCAGAATTGCTTTTTGCTCCTCAGGAGTTATCCTTCCCTTCTGGGTCCTTCTCTCCAGATCTGTTGTGATTCTCTTCTTCCCCCTCTCCACCGCCTCCTGGGCGATGTCTCTCATCAGGGCACGGAATCCGGCGGATATGGCCACTTCCGTGATGCC
>CAYQWO010000309.1:0-2069 GCA_964421095.1 uncultured Syntrophaceae bacterium | reverse complement strand
CGATGTCTCTCATCAGGGCACGGAATCCGGCGGATATGGCCACTTCCGTGATGCCGCTGCCCATCTGCCCGGCTCCGACCACACCGATGATCTTAATATCCATTTGTCCACCTCCATAAATTCCAAATCCTAAATTTGAATATCGAATCCCGCGAAACGCGGGACTAAAAAAATCCAAAATTCAAATGATCCAAACCGTGATCGAGATGTCTTTTTGATTTTTGAATTTTGAACACTTTTCGGATTTCGGATTTCAGATTTCGGATTTTAATGAGGGTTCCGTCATCCTCCATGGGTCGAGGATCTTTTCCAGTTTTTCCCTGGGCAGGACCTGCTTTTCCAGCGCCACCTCTCTTACAGTTTTCCCGCTTTCGTAGGCCTCCTTGGCAATCCTGGCTGCCGCCTCGTGGCCGATGTGCAGGCTGAGGGCCGTGACCATGGCTAGGCTTCCCTCGATCATCTCGCGGCATCGTTCCTCGTTGGCCTTGATACCCCGAACGCATTTCTGAGCGAAAAGGAACGAGGCATTGGTTAAGAGGCTTATCGATTGGAGCAGGTTATAGGCCATAAGTGGCATCATAACGTTGAGTTCGAAATTTCCTGACATTCCCCCGATGGCGATAGCAGCGTCATTTCCGATGACCTGAGCCGCAACCTGGCAAAGGGCTTCCGGGATCACCGGGTTTACTTTTCCCGGCATGATGGAAGAGCCGGGCTGAACCTCGGGGAGAAGAATCTCCCCGATTCCACAGCGGGGTCCTGAGCCCAGCCAACGGATGTCGTTGCCAATCTTCATCAAGCTTACCGCCAAGGTTTTAAGGGCTGAACTGGCCTCGACAACGGCCTCCTTTGCCCCCTGGGCCTCGAAATGGTTTTCGGCTTCCCGGAACGTAATGCCGGTCATTTCGTTGATCTTCTCGACCACAAGACCGGCAAATTTGGGGTGGGTGTTTATTCCGGTTCCCACCGCTGTCCCACCGATGGCTAACTCCGCCAGATGTTTCCCGCCATTATCTAACCTGCGAATCCCGTGCTGGACCATACTGGTATAGCCACTGAACTCCTGCCCCAGGCGGATGGGGGTGGCATCTTGAAGATGAGTGCGCCCGATTTTCAAGACCCGATCAAACTCTCTGGCTTTCTCTTGCAGGATACTTTGCAGGCTGTTCAATGTCGGCAGTAAGTCTCTTTGGATCCCCTCCAGGGCGGCGATATGTATGGTGCTGGGTATGAGGTCATTGCTGGACTGTCCCAAGTTCACATGGTCGTTCGGATGAACTGGTTTTTTATCCCCGATCCTACCCCCCAGAATTTCATTTGCCCGGTTAGCGATGACTTCGTTGGCGTTCATGTTGGTGGAGGTTCCGGACCCTGTTTGAAAGATGTCCACAACAAACTGGTCATCAAGTTTTCCTTCCATGACCTCCTGGGCAGCCAGGGAAATTACTTCTCCCAGTTCTTTGGGTAGCAGACCCAGCTCCAGGTTCGCTGCCGCCGAGGCTTTCTTGAGCATCCCGAGAGCTCGAAGGAATCTTCGGGGAAAGCGCAAGTCGCTGATGGGGAAGTTTTCTACCGCTCTCTGCGTTTCGGCTCCCCAATAGGCCTTCTCGGGGACCCTCATCGGCCCCATGGAATCCACTTCGATCCGGAAGCCTCCATCGCCCATTAGGGCATCCTCTCTATCAGTCCCTCTCAAAGTTTGATCCTTTTGACCCCTGTGTCGAGTGAGGATTTGAGCGGCTCAGTATTGAGAGCCTCAATCTGGTTGGGAAAAATTGAACCCCTTTCGGGATTTCCTTTAAGATGAACAAAACCGGGTCGGAAATAAATAAGGTAAACTATGTATTTCTTTAGGGGAAATACCGTATTTTTGCCCTGGAATGGATCGGCAGCTTTCCAGTGGGGGAGGGGGGATGGTTAGGGGACGATGCACTTCACATTGAATGACCCAAATAGCTGCGTTATCAGCGGGGTATTACTTTCCGAGGAAGCTCTCGATCATCTTCTCCGTCAGGGGATTGAGGACAAAAGTTCCGTTTAAGATCACCGTGGGGGTTGCCCGGAGTCGA
>CAYQWO010000308.1:0-4856 GCA_964421095.1 uncultured Syntrophaceae bacterium | reverse complement strand
GGCTGTGCCTCGCTTGCAGAAATTGCCCCCGCCATTTTACGCACGGAAAGGGGGTGAGAGGCAAATTAAATAATAGGGATTCAAATCCGCTCTTCTGTTGACGGTTTCCTCTTTTTTTGTTAACTTTGCTCCCCAAAGAGCTGGATTGATGTGAATACGTTCAAAGATGAAAGGAGGAACGGACGCCATGCGACAAAAAGCTTTTCTCAAGAGTCTCATGATCATCGCCTGGGTAGCTTTTCTGGTCATGGGAATTTCCCTCACAGCCAGCCATGCCCAGGCGAAATTCCCCACTCGTCCCATGAACATCATTTGCCCGTGGGCCGCCGGGGGAGGCACGGATTCTGTGGCCAGAATACTTGCCGTCCTGATGGAAAAGGACCTGGGTCAGCCCGTGACTGTGGTCAACCGCACGGGCGGAAGCGGAGCTGTGGGGCACACTGCTGGGGCGACGGCGGCTCCAGACGGCTACACGATGTGCATCACCACCGTGGAGATCACCATGCTCCATTGGGTGGGGCTGGCCAAAGTTACTTACAGAGATGTGAAAGCCGTGGCCCTGGTCAATATTGACCCGGCGGGGATAAATGTGGCGGTCGATTCACCCTGGAAGACATTGAAGGAGCTCCAGGATTACATCAGGGCCAACCCGGGCAAGATCAAAGCCTCGGGGACCGGCAGGGGGGGAAGCTGGCACCTGTGCATGGCCGGATGGCTGAAGACCGCGGGGATTCCCATTGACGCCGTGGTCTGGGTGCCCGGCACCGGGGCCGCTCCGGGGCTGCAAGAGATGTTAGCCGGCGGATTGCAAATGGTTCCTTGCAGCCTGCCAGAGGCTCGGGCGCTGATCGAGGCTAAAAAGGTAAGGGCCCTGGCCATCATGGCTGACAAGCGGGCTGAAATATTCCCGGACGTCCCCACTCTGAAGGAGTTAGGGATCAACTTCTCCATGGGTGCCTGGCGGGGCATCACTGTGCCCAAGGGAACCCCGGCCGAAGTAGTTGCCGTGCTGGAAAGGTCAATTGAAAAAGCCGTGGCCAGCCAGGAGTTCAACGATTTCATGCGGAAAAACGGCTTTGGAATTTGGTACAAGCCCTCCGCTGAATTCGATAAATTCATGGCCGAGGAAGATGAGGTCAAGGGCAAACTAATGAAAGAGGCGGGAATCGCCAAATAAAACAATTTCCCGGAGCGGCTCGGGGCTGTCCCAGAGCCGCTTCCGTCGAGCATAGAAGCAGGTCAAAAATCATGGGAACCAAAGATATCATCGGGGGGGGAATTTTCATCGCCCTGGGGCTCTTCATTTTCATCCTGACCTTCCAATTTCCTTCCCTGGAGGGAGGGCAGCCGGGACCCTCTCTTTTCCCCAGAATTTTGGCTGTCCTCTTCATTTTTTTTGCGGGGATCGTCTTGCTCCGGGGGTGGAGAACCCGGGTGGAAACATTACGAAGTGCCCCTGAAGAGGACTTTGAGGTGCCCCGAAATTATTTCAGCCCCGTCTTTGTTTTGATCCTCATCGCAGTTTACATGGCTTTATCCAACTGGCTGGGGTTCTTCCTCACCAGCACCCTGATCCTTTTTTTAATGATGATCAAGTTGGGGGTACCCTACCTGCGAAGCGTGGTTATCTCTATCCTCCTTACTCTTTTCGTCAATTTTATGTTCTATAAGATCCTCCGGGTTCCTCTGCCAATGGGTTTTTTGGGGTGGTGATGGTATGGACTTTGTCTTTCAAGGCCTGGCGCTGCTTATGGCGCCCAAGGTGCTTTTAATCATCTGCCTTTCCTCCATCTACGGTTTATTCGTGGGAGCCATGCCCGGCCTCACGGCCACCATGGCCGCGGCCTTGCTCATTCCCTTCACCTTCTTCATGGACCCGGTGCCGGCGCTGGTCTCCATCGTAACCATGTCGGCCATGGCCATATTTGCGGGAGATATTCCCGCCGCCCTGGTGCGCATCCCGGGAACTCCATCCTCTGCTGCCTACACCCAGGATTCCTTTGAGCTCACCAAGCAGGGCAAGGCAGAATTGGTTCTGGGGGCTGATGTCATTTTCTCCGCTATCGGCGGCCTGATGGGCGCCGTGGTATTGATGAGCTCCGCGCCCCTGCTGGCCGAAGTGGCGATGAAGTTCTCTTCCTTCGAGTATTTTTGGCTCGCGGCTCTGGGTCTGAGTGCCACGGTGATGGTTTCCCGAGGATCTCAGGTCAAGGGGGCCCTGGCCATGATTCTCGGTCTTTTCCTTTCCACGATCGGGGTGGACATCACCCTGGGCTATCCGCGGTTCACTTTCGGCAGCGTGGAGCTGCTGAATGGGGTGGATTTCATCCCGGCCATGGTCGGCGTTTTCGGAGTTTCCGAGGTACTCCGGAACGTCCTGCAGGGGGAGATGTCTTACCCCATCAGCCGTGTGCGAGCTGGTAAGATCTTTTCTGGCATGGGCGGACTGATAAGGCGTTATAAGGTCAACGTGCTCCGATCGGGGTTGTTGGGAACTTTTATTGGGGTCCTGCCCGGAGCCGGAGCGGACATCGCCGCCTGGCTGGCCTATGCCGTCTCCAAAAGAAGTTCCAAAGAGCCCGAGAAATACGGGGCGGGTTCCATCGAAGCCATCATCGATTCCGGCACGGCCAACAACTCCTGCCTGGCCGGGGACTGGGTTCCGGCGTTGGTCTTCGGGATACCGGGGGACACCATCACCGCCATCGTCATCGGCGTACTCTTCATGAAAGGCCTGCGTCCAGGTCCGATGATCTTTGAGCGCCAGCCGGAGATCATCTATGCCGTCTACCTTGCTTTCATCTTTGCCAACCTGATTATGATCCCCTTCGGCTACCTGGCCATCAGAACCAGCGCCCAGATGCTCCGTGTTCCCAAGAATATCCTCATGCCCGCCATTCTCATATTCTGCATCGTCGGTTCTTTTGCCATTAACAACAGCGTATTTGACATCGGAACGATGCTGGTCATGGGAGTGGTCGGCTATTTCATGGAGGCCAATGGATATCCGGTAGCCCCCATCGTGCTGGGCCTTGTCTTGGGGCCGATCCTGGAGCAGAATTTCATGACCAGCATGATCAAGTCCGATTGGGATCTGACTCTCTTCTTCACCCGGCCGATCAGCGCCATCCTCGGCGGCCTGACCCTGATCGTCTGGTTCTTCCCCGTGCTGGCAGCCTTCTTAGAAAAGGCCAAAAAGAGAAATCTCCCCCCTGTGCAGTAAAAATTTGCATGTCCCAAACAATCGCTGCATCTTAAATAACCAGTTGAAAAGATTTGGTTTATATTTCTTCTTATGCAGTAAATTTACTGCATCGATTCCCCAACCGGAGAAACTAACCCTTCGGCCCCAATCCCCTCCGTAAATTCAACTGCCTTTATTCATTACGTTTTTTTGGTTCGTTGGGATTCTTACGCGTGCGGCATGGCCTTTGCTCTGGAAGAAGTTGGAACGAAAAGACTCAAGGAGGACGAAGATGGATATTAGCACTCTCTACAACATTCCCGATTTCGCAAACTCAGCTCTCCCCCTGGGATGGGCCATTGCCATCTACTTTTTCTTGACAGGGTCCCTTGCCGGCCTGTACATCACATCCGTGATCGCGACCCTGCTGAAAAAGGAGGAATGGCAGCCCATTGCCAAAATCGGGGCCGTGGGAGCTGTCCTGCTCCTCCTCACTGCACCAATCTTATTGATTGTCGACTTGAATCAGCCCTTCCGATTTTGGCACCTTTTCATCTACTTGAATCCCTCATCGCCTCTATCTTGGGGGAGCTTTTTCCTCGTGGGCGATGCCCTCGTCTGCCTGGTGTATGCCTATTTCGTTGTCCAGGGTAATGCCCGGATGGCCCGGATATGGGGGCTGGGTGGGCTGCCGGTGGCCATCGCCGGCCATGGGTATACAGGCTTCTTCCTGGCTCTCTCCAAAGCTCGGGCCTTCTGGAACACGGCTTTGAACCCGGCTTTGTTCATGGTCTCAGCCATGGTCTCCGGGTTGGCTGTCCTGATTGTCCTGAGCAACCTTTGGCTCCGGCGGTACGCTCCACAGATGACGGAGGAACAGGTGGTCAAGCATAGGGGCGTGATCGGCACCCTTCTCCGGCTTTTCATCATCTTTATCGTTGCCGACCTTTTCCTCATCGGCAGCGACCTGACCGTGCTGGCCTCCTCCAACCCGGAATCTTACGCCATGCTCCAACTCTTAACCACCGGAGAGTTTGCCATCTGGTTCCTGGGTATCGAGCTGTTCCTGGGGGCGATTCTACCTCTGGCCTTGCTCTCTTTTCCCAAAACCCGCATGATCCCGGCAGTCCAGTATGCCTCCGCTGCCCTGGTGATCATCGGGATCTTCGTCATGCGCGTCATCATCGTAATCGGC
The DNA here is from genome assembly GCA_964421095.1 of uncultured Syntrophaceae bacterium. Taxonomy (GTDB): domain Bacteria; phylum Desulfobacterota; class SM23-61; order SM23-61; family SM23-61; genus CAYQWO01. Next base: position 477 of record CAYQWO010000308.1, on the reverse strand, counting down.
GGCCAGTCTGTCCAACTCTTCTAACGGCGCAGGGGAGCGCTCCCCCCATAAAGCCTCTGTCCCCCCGCGGGACAGGGGCTTTGTTTTATCGGCTCACCGCCTTTGGCCAAGCCGCTTACGCACCGATTTTACCTTGTCCCCCAGCGAGACCTTCTTATCCCGCCGGTCATCCAGATGAATAGTGGTATAGACCCGTTTGGCCCCCATTTTAAAGGGCAACTCATGAAGCTTTTTGGCCAACGCCAAAAGCTCCCCCGCTTTCCCTTCCACATTCGTGCCCATATCATGCAACTGGTGGGGCAGCTTCTGGGCTTTCAGGTATCTGTGAATTTCGGCCACGTAGGGACTCAGGCTTGCTCCTTCGCCCACTCTGGGGCTGATGACAATTTCCATAAGTGCCATGACTTTCCTCCTTTCCCGCCTCCTTCTTATTGTCAAAATCTAACCTTCGAGTAGAGAGCAGGCGCGCATAGGAGC
>CAYQWO010000307.1:0-4859 GCA_964421095.1 uncultured Syntrophaceae bacterium | reverse complement strand
CCATCCGCAAAGCGCAGCGGGGGCGTGATCAGAAAGCTTCGGAGAAATAGCAGAACCCCCGCCACAGTGAGGGAGAGATATGTGCCTCATGATTGCAAGCAAGATGAATTTTCTTCCGGGCCCCTGAAATCACAGGACATTTTAAATATACCAGCTCTTTGGCCTTCAACTAATTTGGAGATGATCCTTATTATTGAGTTTCAAGTTTAGGGTTACGAATTCGGGAATTTTTAACTTGAAACCTTCAGCCGGAAGCTTTCAGCTCAATTCTTGGTGGCTTGGAACCAAAAAATTGACATGAAATGCACAGACCCATATAATACGATTTGTAGGAAAAGGTGCAAAATTTTAGCGGGGAAAGAGGGATCGATGGAATCAAAATTAGACCTGGAGAAAAAATCATTTGGACTATTAGAAAGCGGGCTGAACTGAGCAGAGTCCGTGATCACGATCCTCGGGGAGGATCTGAATTTTGATAAGACTCAAGCGATAAAGATGGCCACCCCCTTCGGAGGGGGTGTAGCCCGCTGGGGAACGATTTGCGGGGCAGTTGTCGGTGGAGCCATGGGATTGGGTTTTTGTTACGGTTCCACCCGGGGGGAAGAGAAAGAAAACCGAGAGAAAACTTATGCCAAGGTCCAGCAGATGATCCGGGAATTCGAGAAAGACTTCGGGACCATCCAGTGTAAGGATCTCATCCATCTGAATCTTCTGGATCCGGCTGACCGGAAAAAATTCCAGGAGATGAACCTGCGCCAGCGTTGCTCTCAGTTTGTGGCCAGGAGTGTTGAGAATGTCCGAAAGCTCTTGAGGGAAAAATAGCACCTTTCTGAGCCGGCCTTCTGCATCTTTATGAAGAGGAGAAAAATTGGAACCACAGAGGTCGCAGAGAAATACTCTGTGTCCTCAAAAAGGTCTTCTTCCAGAGAGATAAGCAAAGGGCAACGATGCCTGCGTGATAGAGTCGTCGGAAAGCAGGAAGTTATTATTGCAGGCAAACCTCTAAGGGATCGCCCAGGATGGAGCCCAAGCACACGATTTTTGATCTGGGGTCGGGAAAGGAGAAGATAAATATCTTCTCTGTTTCCTCTGTGGTTATATTTTGACAATACGGGAAAGGCCAAGATGAAATTCATTGCCGACCTCCACCTCCATTCCAAATACAGCCGGGCCACCAGCCGGGATATGGAAGTGGAGACACTGTCATTATGGGCGAAGCGGAAGGGGATCAAGGTCCTGGGGACCGGGGATTTCACGCACCCGCTCTATTTTCTCGAACTGAAATCGAAGTTGCGCCCCCTGGGGAGTGGTCTCTTGGTGCTAAAGGACGATCCCGAAGGCACGCAGTTCATGCTTACAGGGGAAGTAAGCAACATGTTTACCCAGGGGGGAAGAGGGAGGCGCATCCACACTCTGATCTTTGCTCCCTCCTTCGAGGTGGTCGAGCGGATCAATGCGAAACTGGGGAAATTCGGCAAGACCAGCTCCGATGGGCGGCCGATTTTCGGGTTTTCGGCCAAAGACCTCCTGAAAATGATTTTAGACATCTCTCCAGATTGCCTGCTCGTTCCGGCCCATGCCTGGACGCCCTGGTTTTCGATTTTCGGGGCAAACTCGGGGTTTGACTCCATAAACGAATGCTATGAAGAGCAATCCAGGTACATCTACGCCATCGAGACGGGGCTTTCCTCGGACCCGGAGATGAACTGGCGACTATCGGCCCTGGATGACCTCACGCTCATCTCCAATTCTGACGCTCATTCCCCGAACAAAATCGGCCGCGAGGCCAATATATTCAACTGCGACTTGAGTTACGCCGACATCCGGGAAGCCATCCGCAAGAAAGACTCGCGGAAGTTTCTTTTTACCGTGGAATTTTTCCCCGAAGAAGGCAAATATCATTTCGACGGCCATCGGACCTGCGGCATTCTCTTTTCTCCGAAAGAAACCCGGAAACACAAGAGCCTTTGCCCGGTCTGTGGCAAACGCTTGACGGTGGGGGTGATGAACCGCGTGGAGGAGCTGGCGGACCGGCCAGAGGGGTCAATTCCGGCCAAGGCCATCCCGTCCTTGCACATGGTTCCTCTGGAAGAGATCATCGCCGAGGCCCTGGGAGTAGGAGCCAACGCTTCCTCCGTAGAGAAAGAATACCTCCGTCTGGTCGAACGGGGAGGCTCAGAGTTTGACATCCTTTTGGAACTCTCGCCCGAAGAGCTATCCTCCTTCACCCCACCCGTTATTTTAGAAGGAATTTTGCGCGTGCGCGAAGGGCGCCTGAAAATCACCCCGGGGTACGATGGCGTCTTCGGTAAGATTCAGATTTTCACTGCTGAGGAACGGGGAAAAGGACCTTCCCCGGAAGAACCAGGAGACGCAAATCAGATGAAGCTTTTCTGATTTCCCCCTATGTATCCCCCTTCGCCAAAAAACTCCGTTCTTTTAGTCAACCCCTGGATCCACGACTTTGCCGCCTACGACTTCTGGATGAAACCTCTCGGACTTCTTTACCTGGGCTCCATCCTGCGGTCCGGAGGTTATCAAGTTTCGCTGCTCGATTGCTTGAATTTCACCTCTCTGCCGAGAGAATATAAAACAGCATTGAAGCCCCCCAAACGCCGGGATTTCGGGCGAGGACATTTCTATAAGGAAATCACCGCGAAACCGGAAGCCCTGCGGGATGTGCCCCGCCACTACCGCCGTTACGGAATCCCTGCAGAGGTTACCAGAAAACTGATCGCCGCTCTTCCCCGCCCGGACCTCATTTTGGTGACCTCCTCGATGACCTACTGGTACACGGGTCTCATCGAGACAATCCAGTTCCTTCGGGAGAACATCCCGGGAGTCCCGATCCTGCTGGGGGGGACTTACGCCACGCTCTGCCAGGATCATGCCCAAAAGCACTCGGGTGCGGACCGAGTTCTACCGGGGGGATGGGATGGAGAAAAAATGCGTATTCTGTCAGAGTATCTGGGAAAGCCTGCTCTCCAAACGGATGAGGGCTTTTCCTCCTGGCCGTATCCGGCTTTCGACCTGTATCCTGCGCTGGAATACGTTTGCCTGCTCGCCCGATGCGGGTGCCCATTCTCCTGCACCTATTGCGCCGCCTCAAAACTGGCGAAGGGTTTTGCCTCCCGGTCCCCAGCCAAGGTAGTCGAAGAGATTATCTACTGGCAGGAACAATTTGCGGTACAGGATTTTGCCTTTTATGATGATGCCCTTCTCCTCAATCCCTCTGAGCATATACTTCCATTTTTGCGAGAAGTGATCGGGCGGGGCATTCGCTGTAACTTCCATACACCCAACGCTCTCCATGTAAGAATGATAGACGAAGAAGTAGCCGACCTTCTGTTCCGCGGAGGGTTCAAAACCATCCGTCTCGGCTTGGAGACATCCAATGAGGCCACCCAAATCGAGACCGGAGGAAAGGTAGACAACCAGGATTTCCAAAGGGCGATTCGGAATTTAAAAACTGCGGGTTATGCGAGCGAAGAGATCGGCGTATATCTCATGGCCGGGCTGCCGGGGCAAAGAGTTACCGAGGTGGAGGAGAGCATAGCTTTCGTAAGAGAAACGGGAGCAAAGCCCATCTTAGTAGAATACTCCCCCATTCCCGGAACTCCCCTGTTTGAGAAAGCAAAAAAAATGTCGCCTTTTGACATTGAAAATGAACCCCTATTCCACAATAACTCAATCCTCCCCTGCCAGTGGGAAGGGTTTACCTGGGCGGATTTCAAAAGATTGCAGGAAAGGTTAAAAAAGAATGAAAAAGAACGATAAACCCGAGCAACGGGATGTTCCGGGCGACCGTCATTCAGAAATATCAATTGGATCTGTCCGAGTTTTTGTGGCGCCCAAAGAATGGCCGCCCTTCCTGGTGGATGGCTTAGTTGAAGAGGAAGATACTTATTTGGTTTTGAGCGCTGACCCCGAGGTGCAGGAGACTCGTGAACAACCAGAGGAGCTGATGGCCCAATTGTTGAAGACAAAAGCCGCGGTCCCCGGCTCTGTCATTGTTAAGGAAGGGCAGCCCCTTTCCTTGCTGGCGATCGTTCATGAGCTCAACCAGGAACCATCTTGGAAAGAAGAATGGGTCACCAATGCTCTGGCGAGGATCTTCCGCGAAGCGGAGAATCGAAAGCTCCGGTCGATCGCCCTTCCGATGCTTGGCACCTTGCATGGTTCAATGGAGAAACAACGCTTCCTTGAGCTCCTCCGGGAAGCCCTGCAGCAAAGCGGCGGCCAACATCTGGCGCGGTTATGGCTTGTGGTTCCCGCTGGAAGTACCGGCGAGGTCCTCGGAATGCTCGCTTCCCTTTAAAAAAAATGAGATAATTATGGCTACTGATGAGCAAAATCATTGCCTCAAACGTGAAGGGGAGAGCCGTATGGATTTAGGGATCGCGAGCAAGGTCGCGATTGTGACAGGAGGCGCAAGCGGGATTGGTCGGGCTACGGCCATCGTGATGGCTCAATGGGGTGCCCGAGTGGTGGTAGCCGATATAAACCGGGACGCTGCAGAAGCAACAGTAGCCGAGATCGAGAAGTCAGATGGGGAAGCAGAAGCGGCCATGGTGGACGTCCGTATCGAAGAACAGGTGATCAGTTTTTTTGCGAAGGTCTCCCGGAAGTACGCTCGTATCGATATCCTGGTGAATGGGGTGGGCGGTGGGAAGCCAGCCCAGATCGCGGAGATTACCGGTTCCGAATGGGACGAATTGTTCGCCTTCAATACAAGGAGCTGCTTTTTGTGTTCCCGGGAAGCGGCCCGGTACATGGCCGGTTCGGGTGGCGGCCGAATCATCAATGTGGCCTCTTTAGCCGGGCAGACGAGCAGCGTACTGCAGGGGGCACATTATAGT
>CAYQWO010000306.1:1919-4871 GCA_964421095.1 uncultured Syntrophaceae bacterium | reverse complement strand
TTTTGTGGTCGAATGCCAGAGAAGGGGGTATGTTCTCTTCGGCGAACACCCCCACACGTTCGGCATCGTCTCCCGGGCCTGGCCTTCCCTTTGCCCTGGCGATAAAAACCGTGGAGATGGTATGCCGGCGCGGGTCTCGCGTCGGGTCTGAATAAGTATGAAACTGGGCAATCGATTCGACTGCTAAGCCTGTCTCCTCCCTGGCTTCCCTGACTGCGGTCTCCTCCAATGTTTCTCCGTAATCTACGAACCCCCCGGGAAGGGCCCACGCCCGGGGTTCGTTCCTCCGGTAAATCAAAACAATCCCCTTCGCCCTTGTCTCCAGCTCTACCTCGATGATAATGTCCACCGTTGGGACAGGACTGATGTACCTGATTACCTCTGCTCCGCACTTTGGGCAGTAGACTTTCTTACCTTTCATGCGCTGACCTCCCTTTTCTAATCCTGACCCCCTTCGGCAACTCCTTTTTATAATTTTCTCTTCCCCGGAGATCAAGAGAATTCTTATAAAATATGGGCTGAAGGCTTTAAATCCTCTTAATTCCTTGACATTTAAAGTTTTTACTGCTATTAATATATTAACTAAACTCTGGGAGGGGATGGCAATGAAAATAACAAGAAATCTGGGCTTGGCCGTCGTTTTTTTCCTTTTCACCCTGTTGCTACCTGGGGGCCTGATGGCCCAGAAGGAGGAACCTCCGCCCGCTCCGGATAAAAAATCAAGGCCCTCGTATTATGATTTCGACGATGTTCTGATACCTTCGGAGCTCAGCCTGGACAAGAAAAATTCCTTCGTCTACGCCACCAGCCGCTCCAAGGTGGGCATTCTGATTTTCCAGGGGCGGGTAGAACCCTCGTCATTGGCCAGCTTCTTCCAGAACAACATGCAGAAGGATGGGTGGACCCTGCTCAGCAGCTTCAAGTACCGTCAGTATCTGCTCACGTTCCTCAAAGAAGACCGGGCTTGCGTGGTCACCATCACGGAGAAATCTTTTACCACCGCGGTGGAAGTGCGCGTGGGACCGATCGAACCGGGTGCCTTCCCGATCAAGGGAACACCACCCCGTTAATTTGTCTTCCAGGATTTCCATCACGATGCTCAAAGACCGAAATATTGTTCTGGGGGTTACCGGCGGCATCGCCGCCTATAAAGCGGCCGAGCTCGTGCGCGAACTCGTGCGGGCGGGAGCGAAGGTCCATGTGGTCATGACCCAGAGCGCCCAGGCTTTCGTCACCCCCCTTACCTTCCAGACCCTGTCCGGCAATCCGGTGATCACCGAACTCTTCAGCCTGATCGAAGAGTCCGAGATCGGCCATATCGCTCTGGCCGATAAAGCAGAGATCTTGGTCATCGCCCCAGCCACCGCCAACATCATCGGAAAGATCGCCGGGGGTATCGCGGATGATATGCTCACGACCATTGTCCTGGCCACCAAAGCACCGATTCTCCTGGCTCCCGCCATGAACGTCCACATGTGGGAGAACCGCATCTGCCAGGAAAACATCCAAAAGCTCCGTTCCCGGGGTTATCACTTCATCGATCCCGAGTCTGGTGAACTGGCCTGCGGCTATGAAGGAAAAGGACGCCTGGCTGAAGTTTCGGCGATCGTGGAAGAGATCCGCGCCATCCTCTCTCCCAAAGACTTTGCGCAAGAAACGATCCTGATCACGGCCGGCCCCACGGAAGAGCCCATAGATCCCGTGCGTTATATTACCAACCGCTCTTCCGGCAAGATGGGATTTGCTCTGGCCCGGGCTGCCCGGCGGCGCGGGGCGGAGGTCATCCTCATCAGTGGCCCGACGGCACTCCCTGCGCCCCCGCAAACTAAATTGATCAGCCCGCGGTCGGCGGCTCAAATGCGGGAGGCAGTCCTCACGCACCTGGAGAGTGCCTCTATTCTGCTGATGGCGGCAGCCGTCTCCGATTACCGGCCCAGGCAAATGGCCCCGGCTAAGATCAAGAAGTCTGAGGCGGAGATGGTGCTCACGCTGGAGCGCAACCCCGACATCCTTTCGGAAGCGGGGAAACGGAAGGACCAGCGCATCCTGGTCGGTTTTGCCGCCGAGACTGAAAACCTCTTGCAGAACGCCCAGAGCAAGTTGAAAGAAAAGAACCTGGACCTGATCGTGGCCAACGATGTCACCCTTCCCGGAGCTGGGTTTGAGGTGGACACAAACATCGTTAAATTGATTGACCGGTCCGGAAAAGTAGAAGAGCTGCCCCTGATGACCAAAGAGGAATTGGCCGAGCGCATCCTCGACCGGGTGGCCCAGTTGAAAAAATCAGCAGGTCGATGAGATCATGAGACCGGATATTCCTTCCTCTCGTCCAGATCAAAAATCCTATCTCGCTGAACTGCGGGAAATGGCCGTGGGTTTGCGTCATTACCTGGAAGATGAAAAAAAACTGGGATTGGAGGGGTGGCCCCGGGCTTCCATGCCTCTCAAGGCAAACACTCCTTCCGGGCCTGCGATGGGATGTTCCCCCTCCGGTCTGGAAGATGTTCGTGCGGGACTGGGAGACTGCCACCGCTGCAAATTGCATCCGTACCGGACCCAGATCGTCTTTGGCACGGGGAATCCGCAGGCCAAGCTGGTCTTCATCGGTGAGGCCCCAGGGAGGGATGAGGACCTTCAGGGCGAGCCCTTCGTGGGCCAGGCCGGGCAGCTGCTCACCAAAATCATCCAGGCGATCCAGCTGCACCGGGAAGAAGTTTATATCGCCAACATCATCAAATGCCGTCCGCCGGAGAATCGTAACCCTGAGCCCGATGAAATTGCGGCCTGTGAGCCATTTTTGATCCAGCAGCTTCAGGTCATCCGGCCCAAGCTCATCTGCGCCCTGGGGACTTTTGCTGCTCAAACCTTGCTCAAGACGGAAGAGAAGATCTCTTCCCTCCGGGGAAAATTTCACGAATACCAGGGAATTCCTCTGATGCCGACCTATCACCC
>CAYQWO010000306.1:0-1819 GCA_964421095.1 uncultured Syntrophaceae bacterium | reverse complement strand
GAGCGGCTTGTGGGGAGTCTCGATGAATAGAAAGTTTTCGTTTCTTTGCTTGATTTCTCTGGGTATCCTTCTCCTATCCCTTCCCTGCTTTGCAACCGCCCAGGAAAAAGCTCAGGAAAAGCATGTCGCCGTCATCAAAATTAACGACATCATCACCCCGGCCGTGGCTGAATTCATCAGCAGGTCCATCGAGCAGGCCACCAAGGATGGGGCCGAATGTTTGATCATTCAGATGGACACTCCCGGGGGACTGGACCTTTCCATGCGGGATATCATCAAAGATATGATGAACGCTGATATTCCCATCGTGGTGTACGTGGGGCCCAGCGGGGCCCGGGCTGCCTCTGCCGGAGCGATCATCACCCTGGCTGCGGACATCGCCGCCATGGCCCCCGGCACGAACATCGGGGCTGCCCATCCGGTCGCCATGGGCGGGCGCATGGATCGGACCATGAGCGAAAAGGTGTTGAACGACGCCGTGGCCTACGTCAAGTCGATTGCCGAAAAAAAAGGACGAAACGTCCAGTGGGCGATCCGGGCCGTTCGCGAGAGCGTCTCCATCCCGGCGAATGAAGCTTTAAAGCTTAAGGTAATCGACCTCATCGCCAAGGATATCAATGAGCTTTTGGAGAAAATGGACGGTAAAGCCGTGGAGAAGTCCCGGCGAATGATCAAGCTAACTACGAAAGGGCTGAAAGTCAACCACCTGGAGATGGACTTCCGCCAACGCCTCCTGGCGAGCTTGAGCAACCCAAATATCGCCTACATTTTGATGATGATTGGCCTTGTAGGGCTATACTTTGAACTCGCCCATCCCGGGGCCATCTTCCCCGGGGTCATCGGGGGCATCTGTCTGATTCTGTCCTTCTTCGCCTTCCGCACGCTGCCCGTCAATTATGCCGGCATCCTGCTGATTCTGCTGGGCGTTTTTCTCTTTATTGCCGAGATCAAGGTGACGAGCTATGGTCTGCTCACGGTGGGGGGAGTGGTCTCTCTGGTTCTCGGGTCGATCATGCTTTTTGAATCCCCGGTCCCCTACCTGCGCGCTTCCTTCAGCGTGATCATCCCCACCGTCGTGGTTACCGCTGCCCTTTTCATCTTTGCCCTAACCATGGCCATCAAGGCGCAGATGGCCAAGCCGGCAACAGGGTCCGAAGGGCTGGTGGACGAGATGGGGATTGCCCGGACCCGCCTCGATCCCGAGGGCCAAGTTTTCGTCCATGGTGAGTGGTGGAATGCGTACTCTGACGAGATCATCGAGGCGGGGGAGAAAATACGAGTGCTCAAGACCGAGGGACTCAAACTAAAGGTGGAAAAACTTAGGAAGTAGTGTGGGCCCGTTTTTACTATCTGCGTCCAAAAAATTTTTTAAATAAAGAATAGGAGGTTGAATATGTCTGTTATTTCTTTTGCCGTGCTGTTGATTCTGATCCTGATGATTCTGGCCAGTGCCCTGCGCATCCTGAACGAGTACGAGCGGGGCGTAATTTTCCGGTTGGGCCGGGTGCGCACGGTCGGAGGGAAACCCCTGGCCAAAGGCCCCGGGTTGATCTTTCTCATTCCGGTAGTTGATAAACTGGTCAAAGTGAGCCTGCGAACCGTGACCATGGATGTTCCGCCGCAGGACGTCATCACCCGGGATAACGTCTCCATCAAGGTGAATGCGGTCATCTATTTCCGGGTGATGGACCCCATTAAAGCCATTATCGAGATCGAAAACTACCTTTACGGAACTTCCCAGCTCTCCCAGACTACCCTCCGTTCCGTCTGTGGTCAGGTTGAGCTCGACGCGCTTCTCTCCAAGCGGGATAGTATCAAC
>CAYQWO010000305.1:0-4885 GCA_964421095.1 uncultured Syntrophaceae bacterium | reverse complement strand
AAAATGGCTTTCTATTGCTGTGAATATACTGGGAAAACGATTGTAAGTCAAGGGATTTGGAACATAAGACGTCAAGAACAAGAAGATGTCAAGGACTTAAAGATTGAGAAGCGAAGGGGTTAGACTTAAAGATTGAATTGTTGACAGGTTTTTGAGATTCTGCTACCATTTTGTTATGCGCCGTAAGCCTCGGATAGAATACAATGGTGCTCCTGCCGATCCATCATTTCCGGGTATAATATACACCTGTCGCTGAATTTTGAAAGCAAGAATTTCAGGAAGAAGTCATTACATAAAACCCCATTCTTCTTCCAACAAGAAATGGGGTGTGGTTATCTCCAGGCCTTACGCCGCCCTCTGGGTTAAAGGATAATGGTTGCCTTAAATGTAAGAAGCGGTACCGCCCTCAACCTTTGATAGGACTTTTGTACGCTGGATTTTACCAAAATCAAAGAGAAAGATTCATTGCGAATTTTATTCTCCCAGGTAAGCTTTCTTTATCTTTTCGTTTAGGGCCAGGTCCTTGGCCGATCCCTCTAAGACGATGTTGCCCGTCTCCAATACATAGCCCCTGTGGGCATATTTGAGGGCGATCCGGGCATTCTGCTCAACCAGCAGGATGGTGGTCCCCTGCTGGTTGATCTCCTTTAAAACCCGAAAAAGCTCGTACATCAAAAAAGGAGCCAGGCCCATGGAGGGTTCATCGAGGAGGATCATCGTCCCGCCAGTCATCATGGCCCGAGCAACAGCCAGCATCTGTTGCTCTCCGCCGCTCAGGGTGTCGCCCCTCTGGCTCCGCCGCTCCTCCAACCTGGGGAAGAGCCCGAAGATCCACTTAGCCTTTTGCTGTATCTTTTGGAAATCTTCTTGCGCGTAGCCCGCCAGCTTCAGGTTTTCCCAGACCGTCAGGTTCCCGAAGATTCGTCGTCCTTCCGGAACCAGGGAGATTCCCAGACGGCTCACTACGAGATGGGGTGAAAATCGGGTGAGATCCTGCCCTTGAAAGATCATGCGTCCGGAACAGTAGACCGGCGCTTCGGGCGGGGGAAGACGCATGATGCTCATGAGGGTCGTTGATTTCCCAGCGCCGTTGGCGCCGATCAGGGTAACCATCTCCCCTTCTTTTACGTTAAAGGTGATCCCGTGGAGGGCCTCGATGGGGCCGTAGGCGACATGGAGTTCCTCAATGGACAGGAGCATTAATCCTCCTCTTTTCCCAGGTAAGCTTCCACCACCCGCGGATTTTTTTGAATCTCTGCGGGCGTGCCGCGGGCAATCGTTGCTCCGAAATCCAGCACATGGATGTACTCACAGAGGTTCATCACCACCCTCATCTCGTGCTCGATAAGCCAGATCGTCAGTTTGAATTCCTGGCGAATCCAGCGGATCAGTTCAATGAGGGCTTGCTTTTCTCCCAAGTTCATTCCGGCCGAAGGTTCGTCCAGAAGAAGCAACTTCGGACGGATCGTCAGAGCTCGGGCAATCTCCACCTTGCGCTGAAGGCCGTAGGGCAGGTTCTTGGCCAGCTCCCGACTGTATTCCTTCAGGCCCATGATCTCCAGGATTTCTCGGGCTGTCCCGGCGATCCTTGCCTCCGCTGTCCGGTAGCGGGAACTCTGGAATAAAACATCCAGAAGTCCATAGCCTAAGAGATAGTTGTGGGCGACACGGATGTTATCCAGGACCGTCATTTCCGGCCACAGGCGGATGTTCTGAAATGTCCGGGCAATCCCCATCGCCGTCACCTGATGAGGGAATAGACCCACGGCGTTCCGCCCCTGAATTCTTATCTCTCCGCGGGAGGGCCGGTAGACCCCACAGACCATATTGAAGATGGTGGTCTTCCCGGCCCCATTGGGCCCGATCAGGCCCATCAATTCTCCCCCCTGGAGGACGAGGTTGAAATCAGAGACGGCCTTCAGTCCCCCAAAAAAATGGGTCAGCCCGCGGACCTCAAAAAGCGCCATGGGTTTCCTCCCTGGACCTAATTATGCGCTTCAGGCGCGGAAATACATCCGTGAGCTCCCGCTGACCCAGCAGCCCCTCAGTGCGGAACATCATCAGGAGGAAGAGGATTAAGGGCACGACCACCCACTTGATGACCTGCAAGGGTCTCAGGACTTCCAGGATCAGAGTAAAAAGGACCGCGCTGAGGACAGACCCGCTCAACGAACCCATGCCTCCCAGGTAGACCATGACCAGAGCCTCGGTGGATTTCATGATGGTAAAGCTGCCGGGGTTGATATATCCCAGGATGTGAGCAATCAGCCCCCCGGCCACGCCGGCCAGCCCCGAAGAGAGCATGAAAGCTACCATTTTGGCCCGGCGCGTGTTGACGCCCATGATCTCGGCGGCAATTTCATCCTCACGGATGGCAATAATTCCTTTGCCGTATGTGGAAGAAACGAACCGCTTGATCAGCAAGAGAGCCAGAAAGACAGAGATCCATGTCCAGATCATCATCCAGGGAATGTCTACGACGTTCTTCATCTCGTTCGCTACCCGGCTCATCCCCATAAAGCCCCGAGCTCCACCGATGGCCTGGATATTTTCAATCGCGCTCTTAACAATGTAATTGACGGCCAGGGTGATGATTGCCAGGTAATCCCCCCGAGTGCGGAAGGAAGGGATCGCTACCATCAACCCCGCCAGTGCCGCTACGACCCCACCGATAAAGAGGATAAAGGGGAAAAGCCAAACCGACCATTCCGGAGGGAGGAGGTTCGGGCCAAAGACGGACCCTTTGGTGAAGAACCAGACCGTGAGCAGGGAAGCTGTATAGGCCCCTATGGCCATGAAGCCTGCATGCCCGCAGGAAAACTCACCCATGTAGCCGTTGACCAAGTTCAGGCTGGAGGACATGATGATGTTCACGCCCATAAACATGATCACCAGCTGCGTGTAAGAGCTCAACGACTCGGTCCAGGAGAGCCCCACGGCCAGAACGAAAACCAGAACCGCAAGCAAAGTGAATGAATGCTTTCTCAACCCTTTACCTCGATCGATTCTTTAACCGTCTCCCCTCCCCTCCAACCATCAAACCTTGGTCCTTCGGGCCACGCCAAAGATTCCCGTAGGACGGAACGTCAGGATCAGCAACAGGACCCCAAAGCCGATGAGGTCCCGGAAGGTGGAAGGAAATAGCGTGGCCACGAAAATTTCGGTGAATCCCAGGATGAACCCCCCGACCAAAGCTCCCCGGATCTCGCCGATCCCGCCCACCACTGCAGAGATAAACGCTTTCCAGCCCACCAGGGCTCCCATGTAGGGTTCCAGGACTGGATAAGAGACGGCGTAGAGGATCCCAGCCACCGCAGCCATGGAGGAACCCAGCACAAAGGTCAGCACGATGATCGTGTCCGTCGGAACTCCCATCAAGGGAACAGCGACCCGGTCGTAGGAGATAGCCCGCATGGCCATGCCCCACTTAGTCTTCAGAACCATGATCTGGAGGAAAATAAAGACGAGAAGAGTGACGACGATTACAATGATCTTGATATTCGTGAAGTTCACGTCTCCCACGCTGTAAAGCACTTTGGGGATCAGGTCGGGAAAGTTCTTCCGGCTGGCCCCCAGCAAAGCCAGGTTTCCGTTCTCCAGCAACAGTCCCACCATTAAAGCCGTGATCACCACATAAAGGCGGTTGACCCCTTTTCGGCGCAGCGGGCGGTACGCTACCCGTTCAATCGTTACTCCCAACCCTGCGGTCAACACCATGGTCAACAAAAAGGTCATGAGGATAACCAGACCCCCCGAAATCGCCCAGGGAAGTTTAAAGGCATACACCCCCATTAAGAAAGTGGAGATGAAAAACGCGATATACGCCCCCACCATAAAAACATCCCCGTGGGCGAAATTGATGAGGAGCAGTACCCCGTAGACCATCGTGTACCCGAGGGCGATCAAGGCATAAAAGCTCCCCCATTGCAGGGCATTAATGATATTCTGCAAAAACATGGAGAAGGACAACTCTATTCCCCCAAAAAACGAGTTTCAGGTTTCAAGTTAGAGGTTTCAGGTTTGGGGTTTCGACCCGAAACTTTAAACCCGCAACTTGAAACGTAATTTCTTTACGGGCAGACCATCTTGTGAAACTCAAATTTTCCCGCCGGACTGATCTTGACTATCACGGCGCATTTGATGGGATCCCCGGTTTTCCCGTCGAAGGACATCTTACCGGTGATACCCTCGAATTCCCTGATTTTGGCCAACTGGTCGCGGATGGCCTTCCGGTCCTTTTTCACGTCGCCGGTCAGACCTTTCGTATTCTGAATCGCCTGAAGTAGCAGACGGGCCGCATCCCAGGTCAGAGCGGCAACGGCATCTGGTTCGTATCCGTACTTGGCCTTGTATTGGTCGATGAATTGCTTGGTCGCTCCCTTCGCCCCGGGGGCTGCATAGTGGGTGCTGAAGAAGCTACCGATGCAATCCTTGCCGCAGAGATTCATGAGTTCCGCCGAATCCCAGGAATCACTGCCCAAGATGGGTTTCTTCCATCCCATCTCATGGGCCTGCTTCACGATCAGGGGAACCTCGTCGTAGTACTGGGGGGTGAACAGGATGTCGGCCTTTGAGGCGACAATCTTGGTGAGCTGGGCACTAAAGTCCCGGTCCTTAGTGGTGAAGGTCTCAAAAGCTACCACCGAGCCCTTTCCGTGGATTTTTTCGAAAGCCTCTTTGAAAAACTCGGCCAATCCCTTGGGGTAGTCGCTGGCAATATCATACAGGACAGCGGCCTTCTTGGCCTGTAATTCCTCGGTGGCGAACTTGGCCAGGACAGGCCCCTGGAAGGGATCGAGGAAACAGGCGCGGAAGACCCAGGGCCGATTGGCAGTGGTCTTGGGATTGGTGGACCAGCCGCTGATCAAGACGCACTGGTTCGTGT
>CAYQWO010000304.1:0-4892 GCA_964421095.1 uncultured Syntrophaceae bacterium | reverse complement strand
CCGGAGCCGGACTTTCACCGGCAAGACACGCAGCATTATGGGCTGCAAACAGAGGTCACAGAGAGCTTTAAATCAAATTCCAAGAAACAAAATGAAAAATGAAAATTGCAAAATGCGAAATTTTTTGCTTTGATATTTTTCTCTGTGTTCTCTGTGCCCTCTGTGGCTTATGAATTTGAAAAGGATTTTGGATGTCCGCCGCTTTGGTACTGGAACTTAAGAAATTGATCATCGAGACCTTGAAGCTGGAGGAAGTCACTCCAGAGGACATCGAGGACGAGGGCCAGCTCTTCGGGGACGGTCTGGGTCTGGACTCCATCGATGCCCTGGAGCTGGTCGTGGCCCTGGAAAAGACTTACGGGGTCAGCATTCCTGATTCCGAAGTTGGGCAGCGTGTCTTCCGGTCCGTCAATACCCTGGCCCAGTTTGTGAAGGAGCAGTCAGCGATCAGCAATCAGCAATCAGCCAAAGAATAAATATCCGGTCAGCGGTCGGTTATCAGCAAATATTTGATTTTGCTGAAAGCTGAACGCTGATGGCTAATAGCTATTGAATATGAGATTCGACGAGACAGAACTTAGGGTGCGATTTAACGAAGTGGACTCATGGGGCATAGTCTGGCACGGTCATTATATCAGCTGGTTCGAGGTAGGCCGGATGGCCCTCCTCGGAAAGTTTCACCTCCTTCCCAAGGACTTTACCCAGATGGGCTACATCGCTCCGGTTGTCGATTTGAAGTGCGTGTTCAAGGAACCTGCCCGTCTCGACGAAGAGATTCTCATCCGTACGACCGTCCTCGAGCCCACCAAGGCCGCGCTGACTTTTCGCTTCGAGGTCCTGCGCAAGAGCGACAGAAAGCTCCTCGCTTCGGGGGAAGAAACACAAGTCCTCTTGACCCTCGACGGCCGGATGCTGTACATCATTCCCCAAAACCTGCGGGAGAGATTGCAGCCGCTCTTCGAATACCTGGAAGAGCCGGATTCCCCCGCCTGAACGAAGTGCCATGCCTCCCGTCATTTCTTCTCCGCAGGCCTGCGCCCGGGCTCTTCCGAAGGGTTCTGCACAAAAGAGAGGAGAATCTGGCCGCTGGCAATCTTCTCCCCGCCCACCAAAACCTCGGCGGCGAACCGGTATAACGAAGCCAGACTCTGGGTGGCCACGACTTTCAGGGTGATCACCTCTCCCATGACCGGATAACGCTGAAATTGAAAATCTGAGACTCCGGCAAAAAGTCCGACGAACTGGCCCCGGGGGTTTTCTTCCCTGGCCTTGCTTCCCAGCACAATCCCCCCCACCTGGGCCAGCGATTCCAGAAGAAGTGTGGGCGGGTATGTGCGCTGGCCTTGAAAAAACCACTCGCCGCCCGTCAAATTCTTAATGCCCATCCCCCTCTTCCCCGGCTCAATTTCCAGGATCCGGTCCACCAAGAGAAAAGGATAGCGGTGGGGAAGGATGCTCTGAATCTCCCGGCTTTCCATCATAGCTCGAACCCTACCTCCCGAATCATCACCTTCAGAATCAAAGTGGCCTCGGCCGCGGTTTCTTCACCGACTTGCGCCTTCCCTTTAAACGTCCATAAATCCCCGTCCTGGCCCGTAAGGCTTACCAAAAACTCCACCCGATCACCGGGGATAATGGCCCGTTTAAACCTCACCCGATCCACTTTCTGGAGATAACCGCCAATTTTCCCCCGGCTGAAGGACTCTCCCACAAGGATCAGGGCACTCTGAATCATTCCTTCCAGAGTCAAAACTCCCGGCACGATGGGCTGCCCCGGGAAGTGCCCGGCCAGATAGAATTCATTGGCTGTGATCCACTTGATGGCCTTGATTTTCTTTTCCCGCTCGACCTCTTCTACTCGATCAACCATCAAGGTGGGAAAAGGGTAGGAGAGACGATGGAACAACTCTTCCCACTTTTTCCGTTCAGCCCAGCCAGCGTTTTCTCCGTTTGTAATGTTTAACCTCCTTATACAATTCGCGTCGCCTAAGGAGTGCCCAGGATGGTAATGCAGCACACCTGGGGTGTGCCACCGAGATTGTGGGCCATCCCGAGCCGGGCGTTTTTGATCTGCCTCTTTCCGGCCTTTCCCTGGAGCTGCTTATAAACCTCGTAGATCATCCGCAGTCCACTGGCGCCAATGGGGTGGCCGAAGGATTTCAGCCCGCCGTCGGCATTCACCGCCAACTCTCCATTGAGCTCAAATACCCCGTCGTCGATGAACCTCTTGGCCTCCCCCTTGGGGCAGAAACCCAGGTCTTCATAGATGATCAGCTCGGTAATCGTAAAGCAATCGTGGACTTCCGCAATGTCCAGCTCCTTCAAGGGGTCTTTAATGCCCGCCTGCTGATAGGCGTTCTGGGATGCCGAAACATTGGCGGAGAAGCCTAAATAATCGAACCCCGGCCGAAATTGCGGCCACATGGAGGATACGGAGAGGGCGAGGGCTTTCACCGGGATATGGTTCTCCTTGAATTTCTTGGCCAGGTTCTTCCGGGTGATGACCGCTGCGGCCGCCCCATCGGTCGTCGGGCAGCAGTCAAAAAGGCCCAGAGGCCAAGCAATAATAGGTGCTTTCAAGACCTGCTCCACGGTGATCTCTCTCTGAAAATGGGCCTTCGGGTTCAGCGCCCCATTTTTATGGTTTTTCACGGCGATTTTGGCCAGGGTTTCTTTTCCGATCCCGTATTTTTCAAAGTATCGGCTGGCGATGAGGGCAAAGCAACCGGGGGCCGTCCGGCCGACTCCAAAAACCGGCCGAACCATAGAATCCGGCAGGCCCTGGAGACCCGAGTCTTTAAGCTTCTCCACTCCCACGGCCAAAACCGTGTCGTATACCCCGGCGGCCACGGCATAGCAGGCGTTCCGGAAGGCTTCCATCCCGGTGGCGCAGAAATTTTCCACCCGCGTTATGGGAATATCGTGAAGCTTCAAAATATCGCTGAGGATTGACCCGCCGGAGCCGGAATAGGCGGTTCCCACCCAGGCAGCTTCGATCGCCTCTGGGCCAACGCCGGCATCCTCATAGGCCTCGTACACCGCCTCTACCACCATGTCCTCCACGCTCCATTCCCAGTTCTCTCCGAACTTGGTGCAACCCATGCCCACAATGGAAACTTTATCCTTGATACTTTCAGCCATTTTTCCCACCTCCTTCCGACCTGACTGGCCGGCATTTCCAGAAATAATTATTCAAGCCCCTGGCCTCATGAATCTTGCGAAAGGTCATCTCCACGGGCATACCCACTTTAACCTGATCTGGATTCCTGTCAGTCATCTGGCAGTAAATCCGAAATCCCCCTTCGATCTCCACGACGGACATCACCATGGGCGGGTCGATGGAAGCGAAGAGGTTATCCTTGGTAAAAGTAAACAGTTCCGCCTTTTTCCCCACCAGTCTGACCTCTTCGAAGTGATCCTTCGACCGGCATCCAAAACAGATTCTTTGCAGGGGGAAGTGGGCAGTGCCGCATTTCTTGCACTTTCCCCCATACAGGGAGAGGACCGATTTTCGGTCTCTCCATAAGGTAGGAAGAGAGGTGTCGAAAGGGGGTCTCCGCGGAGGTTCCTTTTCGATCTCTCCCTTCAGGGTTATGTATTTTTCGTAGTTATCCAGGGGGGACTTGGAATTTAAAAAGCGCTTCCACCCTATTTGGTCCCTCCTCTTTTCGACAAGGTCTGTCGCCCGCAGGATCAGGAGATCGCATCCGTCTCCATAATTGGCCAGGAGGATGCGGTCTCCTGCTTTGGCCTCCTCCAGAGCGGAAGCCAGCATCAGAAATGCATGGGCCGCCCCAGCATTCCCCACCGTGGAAAGCAGGGGGTCCTGCACTTGAGGGGGTTTCAGACCGAACCGCTTGAGGACATCCTGGTGCGAACGCCCATCGGGGGCGGGAATGATCACTTTGGCAAAATCGGCAGGGGTGAGTTCGTATTTCTTGAGCAGGTTTTGCATGCCCTCTTCGATCACCCTGGAGAAGCCATACAGCTTGACGAAGCGATCTTCCCAGGTGTTCACGAAAGATTCGCCCTCTTTTCTCCAGACGTCGATAAAAGGATCCGTAAGGCTGCACATGCCCTCGAAGGTCGCCAGGAGATTGGACTTGCCCACGACCAGAGCCGCCGAGGCATCTCCGAATATTTGCTCAAAGTCCGAGCTGGCCATTCCCAGCCGGCAGTCAGCCGCTACGATGAGCGCCTCCTCCATGCAGCCCTGATTTACGCTGTTCATGGCCATAAGTAAGGCGGAGGTCGCGCTACGCAGAGAATCTGTAACATCCATAGTCAGGACTTCTTTTTTCAGGTCCAGGACCGAGGCCAGAATGCTGGAGGAAGACTTTTCGCTGTAGGGCGGGGTTGTACTGGCAAAAAAGAGTCCACCCACATCCCCCGGCGCCATGGCGGCGAGACAGTTAAAACCTGCCTCCGTAGCCATCGTCAGGCTGTCTTCATCGTAATTGGCCACCGCCTTTTCTCCTCCGATCGATCCCCCCCTCCAGGCCCGGGCGAATTCTGCCCGATTCAGCCGGAATAAAGGAACATACGCGCCCATAGACTTGATTCCGATCATCTCATACCCCCTTTTTCGTTAGGATGCAGATTTTCACCGATACCCGCAGAGATAAATCCCTTTGCCAGGGAGAATTCAGCCAGAAGACAGAATCCAGAATCAAACTGTTGTGACCCCTTTGGCCGTCCGGAAATTTACCATATTTGATCGAGGGGAATCAAGAGATTATAGGGCCCAGCCTTTATTGAAGATCGAGGATTGAGGATTGCGGAATTCGGAATTAAAAATCCGCAGTCTGAAATCCGCAATCAAAAAATCGCTAGGAAAGGGATTGCCATAATTTTAATTTATGGTACATATAGCATCAGGCCTTGAATAGATC
>CAYQWO010000303.1:0-4896 GCA_964421095.1 uncultured Syntrophaceae bacterium | reverse complement strand
TCTTATGCTTCTCTTTCAATCACCAAATTCAGGTGTTCATCAATATAGAATTGAGAGTTGAAGCCCACAATGGTGGTGGATTCCCGTTCCTCGATGATTGCCGGCCCCCGGAATGTTGAACTCGGCGACAAGCTATATCGATCGTAAACTGTCGTCTCCACAAATTCGCCCTGCTCAGGAAAGTATGCTTTTCTCTTCCCTTTGATGCCGGAAGGATCCGCGGTGGATCGTTTTCCAGAATAATGGATTCTTAGCCTGGGAGAAGGACAGCTCGCCCTCAGCCTCCAGGTAAGTGCCTGGATGGGAGCATCGGTCAGATGACGGCCAAAAGCCCGGTCATAAGCCTGGTAGAAATCTTCCACGATCTTGGCAAGCATTTGTGGGCCCAGTTTTCCGGGAGGGATAAGAGACGGAATTTCGTAAAATTGTCCCACATACCGCAGGTCTGCCGTTCTCTCGAAGAAAATCTCTTTTCGCTCAACACCTGTGGCCATGAGCACGCCTGCCGCTTCGTTCTCCATTTCTGCAAAGATATGGTTTATCCATTCCCATTCGAGCTTATCGAGCCGGGCCAGGTAACTGCGGGCAAAATCTACGGCCATGGGGGCTACGAGCAAACCCAGCGCAGAGGCAGTCCCAGCCGCAGGCGGGCAGATGATCTTTTTTATTTTCATGATTTCGGCAAGGCGAAAGGCATGAATCGGGCCGGCGCCCCCGAAAGCCATTAGTTGGTATTTCCGGGGGTCCTTCCCCTTCTCGGCAATGTGAATACGGGTGGCGGTGGCCATGTTCTCCGTGACAATTTTATTCATGCCTACGGCGGCTTCTTCCATGCTGATGCCCAATGGATCGGCCAGCTTTTCCTTGATGGCTTTGCCGGCAGCCAAGACATCAAGGGGCATATCTCCTCCCAAAAAGAAATCCGGGTTGAGATAGCCCAGAATTAGAGCTGCATCCGTAACGGTCGGGTCTTTTCCGCCAAAGCCGTAGCAAGCAGGGCCGGGGAAAGCTCCGGCGCTCTCCGGCCCCACTTTCATCAATCCCAGCCGATCTATGTAACCGATGGAGCCACCTCCGGCTCCGATCTCGATCATCTCGATGGTTGGAACTTTCAGGCTGATGCCGCTTCCTCTTTTAAAGCGGCTGATACGGGCTGCTTCGAATTCTCTCGATGGGGATGGTTTTCCGCGGTGGATCAGGCAGATCTTGGCAGTGGTTCCTCCCATATCAAAGGAGATCAAATCTTCTATCCCCATTGAGCTGGCATGGTAGCTGGAAACCAAGGCGCCGGCTGCCGGGCCCGACTCGCAGAGTCGAATGGGAAACTCTTCAGCCAGATTCACGCTGGTAATCCCCCCGCTGGACAACATAATGTAGAAGACTCCCCGAAATCCATTCTTTTTCAACTGAGCATCGATGCGCCGCAGATACTGTTTCATGAGAGGCTGAACATAGGCATTGGCCGCCGTCGTGGAGGTCCGCTCGTATTCGCGAATCTCTGGATTCACCCGGCTCGATAGGGATACATGGAATTCGGGAAATTCTTTTTCGAGTAACTCCAGGATTTTATTTTCATGGTGGGGATTCATGTAGGAGTGGAGAAGACAGACCGCTACGGATATGGCCCCCTGGTCTCGGAAGTATTGGGCAACCTGGCGAACTTCATCGAGATCCAATTCCAGAATGACTTTCCCATCCCGCGACATCCTCTGGGAAATCCCACACCTCAGGTGCCGCGGCACCAAAGGCTTAGGCCGTTCAATCTTCAGATCATAGAGCTCGTAGCGAAATTCATTGCCCATTTCCAGCACATCCCTGAACCCCTGGGTAGCGATCAGGCCAGTCTTCGCTCCTTTCCGCTCGATAAGCGTGTTCGTTACCAGGGTAGTGCCGTGAATGGCCGTAAAGACATTTTCAACAGGAAGGCGAGTCCTACGGAGAATCTCCGTGAATCCTTCTATGACTGCCCGGGAAGGATCTTCGGGGGTGGTTAGACATTTTCCTACCTCCATCCATCCTTTCTCCTCATCCAGGATGACAAAATCTGTAAATGTTCCCCCGATGTCAATTCCCAGCTTACATTTGGTCTTTCGCGGGGATGACTGTTCTTTTATCATTACGAAAAGTCTCTCGATGGAAGGGAAGACCTACTGGCCGTAAATTTCCTCGGCCGCTTGCTTGGAGATCAATCCTTCCTTTAGGTCTTCTTCTACTGCCGCTCGATCCCTTTCCCTGGGGTTGCCGAATCCCCCTCCGCCGGGATAATGGATGGTTAGCTTATCCCCGGGATGGAGATCGGTCTGAGATTTCGGATGAATGAATTGGCCGTCATTGAGGGTGATTTTTGTGGGAGTGCCAGGCATACCCCCCATAAAACCCTGGGCAGGGTGTTGATGGCGATCTGTCAGGAGCGAGACACGGATGGGTTCGCGGGCAATCACTTCGAGAATGATCTGTTGACCCAATCCTCCCCGAAATTTTCCCAGTCCCCCGGAATCCTGGATCATCTCTTTTTTCCAGAAAAGGACGGGCATGATACTTTCCTGGATTTCGATGGAGCCGCAACTGCTGTTCGTCGGGAAAGGGATACAGGAAAGCCCATCTTTGTCGGGTCGAGCGCCCATACCGCCATTGGCGAAGATGATGGAAGAAAATTTTTCTCTGTCCAGCCCCACCCCTGTGAGAAGAATCCTCAAGGTAGGCTGGCTTCCTGAATCGGCGATTACTTTATCCGGTATAGCTTTCGCTAAAGCGCCGAACACCGCCGCACTCAAAAAATGGCCGATGATCTGCCGGGCATTTACCGGCGCAGGGAATCGGGGATTGAGAATGGAGCCCTCTGGCGCTCGAACTTTAATGGGCCGGTAAGACCCTTCATTTTTGGGGGTAAAGGGATCCAGAGCACATTTGATGGGATAAGTCGTATACGCATGCGTATAGGTCAAAACGCAATTCAAACCGCGACCAATCTGGGGAGAAGTGCCTTCGTAATCAACCTCCAATTCGCTGCCCTTTATCGTGATGCTGCAAAGAATCCGGATCGGCTCATCAAACCCATCCATCTCCACCGTCTTCTCGTAAACTCCGTCGGGAACTCCAAGAATGGCCTGGCGCATAATCTGCTCGGCTTTCTTCTGGATTACCATAGATAAATCTGTTAGGTCTTCCAGCCCGGACTCTTCCATGAACTCGATCAGACGGTTCTGGCACATGGTTTGGGCCATCATTTGCGCATTCAAATCTCCCATCACCATCTCGGGTACTCTCACGTTCGCCCGGATCATTTTCACTAGAGTTGAATCTAAATTTCCGCCGTCATAAAGCTTAAGGGGAGGAATCCGGATTCCCTCTTCAAATAGCTCCCGGGCATCCGCTGACCAGATCGACCCTCCAATGTCCGGAGAGTGGGCGATGGTTCCAGCAAAGGCGACCAGCTTTCCTTTGAAGAAAATGGGCATGGCCATGGTAATGTCGGGAAGATGGCCAGAGGCCATCCATGGATCATTGGTCATTACTACATCTCCTGGCTTCCACAGGTTCAGAGGATATTCCTTCAGGAAATGTTTCATGGTATGCGGCAGAGTGGCGATGAAAGAGGGGATACTGGCGGTGTTGTTTGCCAGGCTATCTCCGTTGGCGGCCAGAAGCATACAGGCATAGTCGTTCGATTCTTTTACAATCGTGGAGAAGGAAGTTCGGACCAGAGTAGCCGCTGCCTCATCGACGATACTGATCAGGCGGCTCCACATAATTTCCAGGGTGATCGGGTCAAATGTTGGCATTTTCTTTCCCTCTGAATCCCCTCCCGCCGATGTCCCGCCTTAGGCGGGATTCATGCCCTCCCGCCTGGGCTACGACACAGTCTCTCATGCTCACTCCATTGGTTTGAAACCACCAAAGTCGATGATCTTCTTCCAGAGTTTGTCCTGTTCTTCCAAATAAGAACCTAAGCCCTCAGGCCCCATGTATTCCACCACTCCCCCTTGCTTTTTGTAAAAGGCCTTGAAATCTTCTGATTCCATAGCTACCTTGAAGGCATCGTGGAGAACCTTGATCCGCTCTTTGGGAGTTCCTCTGGGAACTACGTATCCATACCAGGTGCCGACATCCAGGTCAAATCCATACTCTTTAAAAGTGGGTACATCGGGAAGGGCGAAGTTCCTTTTTTCTGAACTCACCGCCAAGATCCTGAATTTCTTCGCCTCCACATAAGGCAGGAGGGTAGAGATTTCAATCAAAGAACCATCTACGTGGCCCCCGAGCAATGCCGTAACACACGGCCCGCTTCCTTTGTAAGGAACATGTGTAAATTTAACTCCCGTGGCCATCTCGATCCCCACGATTCCGATATGGTACATAGCTGCATGCCCGGAGTTCGCCATCTGGACTTTTCCCGGGTTGGCCTTGGCGTAGCCTATGAATTCCCCAAAGGTCTTCCATGGGGACTCTGTTCTCACGACCACCCCCGCTGGAACGCCTACTGTGTAAATGATAGGATCAAATTTCTGGTAATTGACCCCCGTCTTGGTGGTATATACAGTGACCACCAGGCTGGGGTTTACGATTCCCACCGTGTAACCGTCCGATGGTGCATTGGCCACGAAGTTCCAGGCAATGGTCCCGCCGCCACCCGTTTTGTTCACGATCACCGCCCCTACTCCGAGAGCCTTTTCGACGTGAGGCTGCAGTGTCTGAGCGTTCAGGGTTCCCCCTCCACCCGGAGCCCAGGGTATGATGAGACTTACCGGGCGGGTCGGAAATTTTTCTTGCGCGCAGACAGTGCCCACAAGAATCAACAAAAGAGCAGCTGTTAAAGCCAAAACTGAGATCATATTTCGCCTATTCATTTCTCTCCCTCCCTTCTCTCTACCCACTACTAAATGTGTCATAGGCTAA
>CAYQWO010000302.1:0-4897 GCA_964421095.1 uncultured Syntrophaceae bacterium | reverse complement strand
TCAAGAAACGAGTTCAACGAAAGCAGGGAATAAAGGGTCAAGTTGTCTCGCTGGTAGCGGTCCACCAGCAGCACAGAAGCGTCGAATAATTTGACCAGGACGCTGTCGGAAATCCCGGAGAGTCCATCCCCGAAGAAGATTTCTTTGGCGCCCATGATCAGGACGACATCTTTCTCCAGAGAAATTTCCTGGAAAGCCTCTTTGATCTTTTCGATCAACTTGTCCCTTTGGTTCCCGGTAACTTCCGGGATCAAATTTTCGGTGAGCCTCACCGGACAAAGGGCCTCTTCCGGTTCAGTAAGACCCAAGACCTTCTTGATGAGGAGGGCGTCGGAGTCGCAGAAGACCCCCTCGGCGGAGGCATCCGTTTCCGCAAGCAGGCTATAGGGCTTAATGAATCCCACCCGTAAACCTTTTCCTTTAAGCTTGGCAGCCAGCGCCCAGGTTGTCAGGGTCTGGCCGGGCTCCCCGCCAGTAGAGCCGATGAAGATAGAACGCATGGAGAAACCTCCAATTGTGGCTGTCCGCTATCCGCCTTCAGCTCTCAGCCACCTGCTGACCGCTGATAGCTATTTGGATGATAACAGAAAGGACAGGGGATGTAAAAGGGGAGTATTTAGGGTCCGTAGTTAGGGACTATATTTAAAATTTTTTCCCTTTTCCAGAATAGACGAGGTTGATCAGATGGCAGGCATCGCAGGCCTGATTCCGAGGATGGGCCTGGTGACAATGATAACAAGTCTCCATCTGCGGTCGGTTCGTCCGGGGGGAGCGCGTATCGTGTTCTATGTTGCGATGGCAATCGATGCAGAGAGCTTTCTTTTCGGCATGAAGTTTATGGGAAATCTTCACAATCCGGACATTCTGCAAGTCTGTTTGTTCCCCCCGGCGGATGGGCGAATGGCAGCGGAGACAGCTTTGGTTCATCAGGTCATCACTGGCCGAAAACTTGCGGGGAATGATCTCTCCGGGATTCGAGTGGCAATCCACACAGGTCACCGATGCCGGATGGATGCGGGAAGGAAGCCACATCTCCCGGGGTTCCTTATTTTGATGACAGCTCAGGCAGAAAAAGGGGTGGGTTGTGGTGAAGCGCACTAAGCCCAACCCCGGGATGGCCGCCAGGATCAGGAGAATGGCGATGATGATCACCCAGGTCCGCTTGGATAGTTTCGGAAATGATGGAATTTTCATGACCCGCCTTCTGTATGCTTTGGGAGTTCTTTGTTTTTCAGACCTTGGTCAGAGTAACCTTGGTATCATTCCAGGCTATGCCGCCCCCCGCTGCGTCAAAATCGGCCTGGATCAATACGCTGGGGTTTACACCGTTTCCCTCTTCACTCCACCAGAGTAGACTCGTATCGGGGTCGCTGCTCTTTTCCTTTTTGGCCCGGGCAAATTTCCCCAATTGGGAATGTCCCAGGCCTTCGGTCAAAGTGACCACCCGGGGATGAACGCCATTAGATAAGCGCACCCGGGCGATGAGACTGCCAGTCGCCGAGGAAATTTTAACCCGATCTCCTTCACGTATGCCCCTTGCCCGCGCTGTCTCGGGATTGATCCACAGAGGATTTTCATGCAGAATTTCCGCGAGCCATTTGGCGTTCGCCAACCGCAAAGTCATGACGTTGGCCCGGGTGACCACTAGGATCAATTCCTCCTCTTTCATCGACTGGTGGGCCTGATTGGGTACATAGACCGGCAGCGGGGGCAATCCGCGTTCCTCCAGCCGGCGGGAGAATATCTCAAATTTACCCGATGGGGTATTGAATCCCTTTTTCTCAAAAGAGCGGTAAGCCGGCTTGGCGGCCGGGTCAAACCATACCCCTTCTTTCTTCAGGAGGTCGATGCCCCCGGATTTGGATAGCCCATTGATTCGGGCAGCAGCTTTTCCGATGAATTCCTCGCTGCTTCCATAAGGGAATGCTTTCTGGAAATCGCCTCCCATTCGCCCGGCCAACTCGATGAAGGTGTCGCCGATGGACTTGGATTTCCCCAGCGGCGAGACCATGGGTTGGCGGATGCTGACGAAGGGGATGAGCCCCATGGCCGGCCGGGATTCTAAATTCCAGCTCTCCAAATAGCTGGCCATGGGGAGAAGAATGTCCGCCAGCGCACCGGTCTCGGTAAGATGCGTGTCGGCCACAACCACCAAGGGAATCTTCTTTTCATCTTTGAGGACCTGAATCGTCTCAGCCGTGTTCGGATTGGCATAGGCCGGGTTGCCCAAGTAGGAGAGATAAACTTCAACTTTCGCTTTCCCCTCCCTGAGGGCAGCAAAAGCCTGAGCGGAGGATGAAAAGGGACTTTTCCCTTTGGGCGCGCCAAGATCCATCGTCCGGGGCAGGCAGCACCCGCCAGGAATATCGATATTCCCCACAACGGCATTTAACAGGGCAACGCAGCGCTCATTAAACACCCCATTCTTATGGCCGCTTACCCCGCGCCCGGTCAGGGTCACTGCCGGTTTCGTCTGGACGAACTCCAAGGCCAGGCGGCGAATATCTGCGGCCTTGACCCCGCTGATTTTTTCGGCCTGCTCGGGTGTGTACTGGGCAAGGTGTTCGGCGAGCTTGGGCAGGGGCACATTGGTCCAGCGGGTAAGGAATTCCTTATCCTGGACCCTCTGCTGGAGGATATGCTGCGCCATGGCCAGGGCGATCACTCCATCTGTCCCGGGGTTTACCAGGTACCATTCGTTGCTCCTGCCGGCGGTGTTCGAGAGGCGGACGTCGAAAGTGACCAGCTTGGCCGCGTTGGCCACCTGAGCCTCTACAATCCGTTGCGCCAGGTAAATGTATTGTTCATGGTCCTCGTAAGGGTTGGCCCCAAAGTTAAGGATGAAACGGGATTTGTCTACCTCGCTGACCGAGGATTCCGCTCCCCAGGTGAGCCCCTGCCCCATGGCCCTGTTTTGATCGAAAAACTCGCTGTCCGGGAAGACCGTGGGTGAGCCCAGAGCTTTGAGGAAATCCAGCACCACGAGTTCCTTGGAACCCGGGGTGCCCATCTCCACCCAGAGCAATTCCATATCCTTAGGCGTGCGCAATCCGGTGAGCCGTTTAGCGATCTCTTCCAGAGCCTGATCCCAGGAAATACGGCTCCACCGGCCCTCCCCGCGCGCGCCAGAGCGCTTCAAGGGGTAAAGTAAGCGGTCAGGGTCGTAAAGGACATTGAGGCCGGCTTGGCCCCGGGAACATATCTTGCCCCGATTATTAGGGTGCTTAGGGTTGCCGACAATTTCGGTTACCCGGCCGTCGATGACTTCCCCAACAATCCCGCATCCCGCGGGGCAGAGGAGGCAGGTGCTGGCCACGGTTACCGGTTTGCCGGCCGTGCGCATGATCTTTTTGGACGATTCCGGGGGAGGGCTGAGGCAACCGGAAAGAGAGCCCCCGAAGCCAACCAGGGCTGCGCTGGTAAATCCAAATTTTAAAAAATCTCTTCTCGTAACGTTTCTCATTAGAAACTCCTCGGGTTTCAAACCAAGGGCAGAAATTCACCGCCCCCAATGATCATGTTGTGCACGAAGAAGAAGCAAATATCTCCAATGATCCCTCATCCTAACGCAACATCACGCTCTGACCGCCCACCACGATGATAATGCGCATAGCCAGAATGCCACAGAGGATCAAAAGGCAGGCGATACTTTGCCCAATGGGATGAAGTCTGATTCGCTTGATAGAAAGGAGGATTAAAGGAATCACCCCTCCCAGCGTGAGTTCCACCCCCAGAAACAGGGGAGCCCAGCTCCCCCGCGTGAGCATCTGATAGGTCAGGTACTCTTCCGCCTTGGAGTTGGCCAATACGGCAAGGTCGCACCCCATCAGAAATAGCTCGATAATTATAAAGATGTACATCATGCTGACCAAGGTATGGATGATGCGCAAATCCGCGGCCTTTTGCTCGGCATCCTCATTCATAGCGAAATAGTAGTAGCGGATGTTGATAATGATGATAATCAGGGCGAGCCCGGAAACCATAGCGGAAACCAGGAAAAGAATCGGGTTTAAGGAGGTGTTCCAGAAGGCCCGGCCCGCTCCCAAGGCCAGGATGAAACCGGTGTACCCATGCACGCTGACGGCAATTGGGAAACCGCATAGACCCCAGATTTTGGCCGCTCGGTAATTTCCTCTGAACACATACCAAGCGTAGATCAAGCCTATGGGGGGATAGGCGGTCAGGAAGAATGTCCCCCAGGTTATGGGGGACCGGAGGTTAATATAGGGGAAAAGGTGCCAGAAGCGGGGAACCTGAGTAAGGTCCACGAGAAGAAAGAGGGGAGCGACAGCTAAAACAATCAAGGCGCCCAGAGCTCCGATCTTACCAATGGGCTTCCACTCCCGCTTATCCAAAAGAGTAGCCACCACCGAAGTGGTATAGAAACCCATATGCAGGCCGGTAATATAAAAATAAATGGCAATCAAATACCCTATCGGAATGACAAAGGGGACGTTATAAATTACTCGTGCACTCTCTTCCAACGTGCTCCTCCTCGGGTTTCTATCGTCAGCTGGTCGGCGTTTATGTAATAAACCATGGGATGGGTGTTCATTTCTGGTTTCATCACCATGACGGGATTGGATTGAATCAGGCGATAGACGGCACTTTGTGGATCATGGGTATTCCCTATATAGCGGGCAGTGGTGGGGCAAGCCTCCACGCAGGCTGGTTTTAACCCTCGATCCAGCCGGTGGGCGCACCAATGGCATTTCTGTACGATGGGCGTTAAGGGATTAATATAGCGCATGTCGTAAGGGCAGGCCGCCATGCAGTACCGACAACCGATGCAGCGATGGGGATCCACTAAGACAATTCCGTCTTGGCGCTGGTAAGAGGCTTTCACCGGGCAGACGGTAACACAGATGGGGCTATCACAATTGTTGCAGAGCAGAGG
>CAYQWO010000301.1:1198-4902 GCA_964421095.1 uncultured Syntrophaceae bacterium | reverse complement strand
CCCCTTGGGTTTTCCCGTCGTGCCGCTGCTGTAAACAATTTCGGCCGGGTCATCTTCTGCAAATGGGTAGGAGCCCAGGGTGTAAGCCACCCGGTCGCCCTTCCGCACACCGAATCGCGCCAAAGCATTGCTCATCTTGCGCACACGCCGGCAGAACTGCCCGTAGGTGAACCTTTCGCTCTCACAGATGACCCCTTCTTTTGGGGCAAAGATTTTCTCCACATACTCGAAAAAACGTACAGGCGTAAGGGGGATTAGCATCTCTGATTCCTCCAGATCTCCTGGGCTTTCCGCCCCGCTAAAGGCGGGGTCGGCTTTCAGCTATTGGCGAATAACTCCGCATCTAAAAAATTTCCCCTTATTATGGCCAAAAAATAGCGGTAGATCAAGGAAATTTGCAGGATGGGGGGTTCCCCCTCTGGCCCCATCTCTTCCATAAATTCCATAAATTACTTGGACAATCCGCTCCATTTTGGTATTATCCCATTAGAAATCCTACCTGCTCTGATACCCATTAGCCTAGGCAGATTAATTACCTATGACTTAAGGAGGGAAAGATGATTAAAAAGAATTGGTACATACTTTTCACCACGCTGATCTTTTTGGCTTCCCCGGCGGCTAGTTGGGCCCAGCAAGCCCCTGCATCCCCCAGACCCATGATTTTGAAGGCCAGCATTCAGACTCCGGCCAACATGCCCTTTGCCCTAATCCTCTGGTGGTGGCTCGATGAAGTGGAAAAAAGGAGCGGGGGGCGAATCAAGTTCGAACGGTATCCCGGCGAATCGCTGGCCAAAGCCGCCGAACAGCTCGATGCCCTGGAGTCAGGAATGGCCGATGTTTCCCTATTTGTAACCACCTACACCCCGGGGAAAATTCCGCTGAACACATTCACGGCTCTACCTTTTTCCCTGCAGTACTCTTGGGTCAATGCTACCTCTTATTTCCAGTTAGTCCAAGAAGTGCCCGAGGTGAAGGCAGAATTTACGAAATATAACGTACGAATTGTCTCGAGTTACGCCACAGGCCCCTATTATGTTTTCAGCACCAAACCAATCCGTACCTTCAGCGATTTCAAAGGTAAAAAGATTATCGCTACGGGGCCAACGGCGGAATTGTTAAAAGCTGCTGGAGCCGCCCCGCTGGGCATTGTCATTACGGAATCATATGAATCCCTGCAGAGGGGAACTGCAGACGGAGCGGTTTACGGCCCCTCCGCGGCCGGAACCTATAACATGGACGAGGTCTGTAAATATCTTTTGATGTTACCCCTGGGCGGAGTTTGCGGACCAATCGGCATGAACCTGAATACCTGGAATCGTTTGCCTAAAGACATCCAGGCCATGATCGATAGTCTGGTTCCAGAACATGCGAAGGCCCTCCATAAAATCTACCAGATCGATGGAGATGGAAAATTTATGGAGAGGTTCAAAACCCGGGGGTTGCAGATATCGGAACCTTCCCCCGAACTGATGGCCGAAATGCGCAAAATCGCCCAGGAGGTAGTTTGGGGAAAGTGGGCGAACGATCAAGAAAAACGGAAACTTCCTGGGAAGAAGGTTCTGGAGGTCTACCTCAAGCTACTGGAAAAAAATCTGGCGGCTAATCCCTTTAAATAAGAATTTTCCCCCTTTACCAATAACTGGGAGATTCGAATGCCGGCTCTCTTATCGCTCGAGAAATGGTTAAAAAAAATCGAGCGAGGGTTCTCTTATACGGCCGCTGGGCTGGTATTTGTGATGATTTTTCCAACTACGTTGGATGTCATTTTGCGGTATATTTTCAACGCCCCCCTGCCGGAAATGTTCCAGCTCACCGAATTTATGATGGTGGCGGTCGTTTACCTCGCCATTGCTTATGTCCAGCAGCTGAAAGATCATATCAAGATTGAAATCGTCACCCAGTGGTTGCCCCAAAAGGTACAGGACGCTCTGGATCTCTTCGGCCACTTGGTAGGATTGGTTATTTGTACGATCATCACCTGGCAGTCGGGCCGCCTCGCCTGGGAGGCATGGGATACACAGGATTACACGATGGGGATTGTCCATTTTCCTCTTTGGCCAGCAAAGACCATCCTGCCCATCGGCATCGGCTTGCTTTGCCTGCGGCTCCTTTTGGATATCCTCATCGGTCTTTTCAGATTGCGGCAGTCGTTTCCGGATAATAAAGGACAGGTAAAAGGAGAAATATGAATGACCCCTGAACAGATCGGCCTGCTTGGCTTGGGGGGTATGCTTCTCCTGCTGGCTCTAAGAGTTCCAGTAGCTTTTGCCATGGGCATAGTCGGATTTCTGGGTTATGCCGCAGTTTCGGGGATTACCGCCGCTTATAAGGTAGCCGGTATGGTCCCCTACACATCCATTGCCACTTACGGCTTCAGTGTAGTTCCCTTATTTCTCATCATGGGCTCTTTTCTTTCCCGGGCCGGCCTTGTGTCCGACCTTTTCCGCATGGCCCGGCTTTGGGTGGGAAATATTCCCGGGGGACTGGTCCATGCCACTATTGTGGCCGGGTCCCTTTTTGCCGCAGCTTCTGGTTCGGGCTTAGCGGCGACGACCGTATTGGCAACCGTATGTGTTCCCGAAATGAGAAAGGGCGGGGTGGACAAGGTTCTGGCCTGTGGGACAGTGGCTTCAGTGGGACCGATCGACCAGATGATTCCTCCCTCCATCCTGATGGTGATCTATTGCATCATTACGGGAGCGTCCTTAGGCCAACTGCTGATTGCCGGAATCTTGCCCGGTCTGCTTTTGGCCTTCGGGTTCATGGTCCTAACGTATTTCCGGGTGAAGAGAAACCCGAGGTTGGCCCCTCTCCTTGGAGAAAAGGTCGCCTGGAGAGAAAAATTTCGTTCCTTAACAAGCGTCTGGGGAATTGCTTTTCTGGCCATTTTGGTCTTGGGGGGTATTTACACCGGAGCTTTTACTCCTATTGAGGCTGGGGCTGTCGGAGCCTGTGGAGCTTTCATCCTGGCCTTGGCCACAAAAGGTCAAAACTGGTCCGACTTAGCCCATTCCCTCCTGGATGCGGCGAAAGTTACCGCCGCAATCTTCCTAATTATTGCCAGCGCTTTTATCTTTGGTTACTTTCTGGCGATCACGCGCATTCCCACGGTCGTCTCGGAATTTATTACTGGGTTGAACATCTCTCCCTTGGGAATTTTGATCGGGGTGATGATCATGTACCTGATCATCGGCATGTTCGTGGACATGGTGGCCGCTTTGTTTATTACCTTACCGGTCATCTTCCCCGCTATGATAAAGTTAGGTTTTGACCCGATTTGGTTTGGGGTTCTGATTGTCATGCAGTGCGAAATTGCTTTAATTTCTCCCCCATTCGGATTGAGCCTGTTTATCGTCAAAGGAGTGGTGAAAGATGTAACGCTCAACGAAGTTATTAAAGGAATCTTCCCTTTCTTCATCGTGGACTTAATCGTTTTAGCCCTCTATATTGCCTTTCCGCAAATTGCCCTTTTTCTCCCCCAGCAAATGATGGGGAAATAATGGGATGGCCTTGGTAAGTGGAAAGAGAGACCTTAAGGAGGAAAAGATGAAAATTCAAAATGTCGCCGTGGTCGGGACCGGAATAATGGGTACCCAAATCGCCATCCAGGCCGCTTGCCACAATTACAAGGTTATGGCTTTTGACCTTGATGCCGCCTCTTTTGAGCGGGTGCTCGAGCGGTTAAAAATCCGTATGCAGAATTC
>CAYQWO010000301.1:0-1098 GCA_964421095.1 uncultured Syntrophaceae bacterium | reverse complement strand
CTCGATGTGGTTTATGACATCGAAATGGTTTATTACAAGGAGTCCAAGGATCCCAAGGACCGGCCGCCGCAAGCCCTGAAGTCGATGATCAATCGGGGAAACCTCGGAGTGAAGACCGGCAAGGGATTTTATACTTACCCGGATCCAGAATTCAGGCACCCCGGTTTTCTGGGGGCATCGTCGTAAAGCTATTCTGTATTCGGGGTGGAAAAAGCCGAAGGAATAAAATGGTCGCCCGGTATGTAACCTTTCTGGGCTCTTTTCCGTCTTATAGATAAGCGATAAACCAAGGAGGAAACGTCTCATGGACGAAAAAACATCTCTCTTGATTTGTCTCGGGGCATCCGCTGCGGCAAACTGCATCCCTTGCTTTGAGCACTATCATAAAAAAGCTTCGGCAGCCGGCCTTACTTCCGAAGAGATCCTCAAAGCCGTGGAACTGGCTACTAAAGTCAAAAGCGGCGCCCACCTGGTCATGCGCAGCTGTATCAAAAATTTTATGGGTCAGGAAACTCCTCTCGCTTCCTGTGGCCTCGGCCCATCCAAGAGCTCCTGCTGCGATTAATTATCGAACGGTGCCGAAATGGACTTATTAGAAATCCATGATCAGTACTACCAGCCAGTCCGAAAATTCATCCTGGCCTCGGTAAGGGATGAGTCAGTCGCCGATGACCTCATCCAGGAAACCTTTATAAGGATCCAGGAGAATCTGGAGAGCGTGCGCGATCCCGCTAAAATCTCTTCGTGGATCTTTCGCATCGCTTACCACCTATGTCAGGATCATTTCCGCACTTTGAAAAAATCTTCATCCCATGAAGAAATTCATGATGGACTGGTAAATCTTCAGGAGACTCCAGTTCAGAAAAAATTGGAGCAGAGCCAGATGTCCCAATGTGTTCAGGACCAACTCAACCTTCTTCCTGAATCGCAGCGCAGTGTTATCATCTTTGCTGACGTCATGGATTTTAGCCATCAGGAGATCGCCGATATTCTTGGCCTGACCGTGGAGAACGTGAAAGTAAGGCTGCACCGGGCCCGTAAAAAGTTTAAGGCTATCCTGGAAGAAAAATGCACCTTTGAAGTCGACGAAAGGAACGT
>CAYQWO010000300.1:0-4904 GCA_964421095.1 uncultured Syntrophaceae bacterium | reverse complement strand
AACGCCCTCACTTCTCAACGACTGACCGACCGGGGAGCCGGGTCCACCTTTTACGATAATACGATTGATGTCCGACTGGCGGCCCTCACCGCTGGCCGGCAGAGGTAACCCCCGGCAGGCTGAACAAGAACCATATCTTATTTTCGGCGGGCGCCCCGGCAATGGCCGGCTTCTCCGTGTAGAACAAATCTACTGCCCAGCATTGATGGCGATAACCTAAACCATAGGTTGTCTCCAGGCTCTGATCCCCGGAGAGAGACCAGCGTTTCCCATAAATAGCATCCAAGAAGGCTAAAATTCGAATCCGGACATTTCCGTTCATCTGGTTTTGGATTCCCTCCCGCCACAGATGCTCGAAGTTTAGCCGGTCGCCGCGGGGGTCCGTGACCCCTAAATTACTGTAGCTGCTGAGGAAACGACCCTGATTGGGATCGAAGGTGGTAATGTTATCGGCTCTTACATACCGTAACGATCGGACCCTTAGCTCCCCGGTGATCACGCCGAACGGCCGGCGTGTGTCGCCAGGGGAAGACAATTGCCGATTGGCTTCATTGAGATCGTAGGTCTGGCTCAATTTCAAGTAGGCGTACTCGTGATAGCGAGTTTTCTCCGGCCCATCAAGTACCTTCCCGATCAAGCGCTGGGTGACGCCATAGCTGAAGGTGTTTGCTTTCGGCACCGGGGTGTCGAAATTGGGAACGTACTGTTGATTGATGTCGGGAATGTAGGTGTAAGTGATCTCCGGCCGGATCAGGTGCTTGAATTTCGGGACCCCTGGCCATCCGGTTTCAAAAACGCGGTAAAAATTCGAGGCCACGGTGGCCGTGAAATCCCAGAGTTCCCGGCCGCGGGTTTCTTCCCTACCATTGCGGCTGTAGTATACTGTTTCCCGAACCCCGGCCTCAGGAGTGAACTCCAGGTAATTTCCCCATCTCAAGGGCAAGGCGAGCCGGGGGTACAGGTCCAGGCGCTGCCCGGTCACTCCTTCCTCCCGATAATAGTTACCAAAGGAAGAGTTAAAGCTGGCATAAAGAGGAGAGTTAAAAATCTGCTGCTTCAGCCCTGTAAAGTTGATCACGGGGTAATTTTGTAAAGTGTTTTTGGTGTCCTGCGTCAGGTCCAGGGTACGGCGGGCCTCCCCGTAGAGGCTGTATCGTTCCCAATTCTTGGTCAGAGAGAAGATCGAATACGCCTGCTCGAGGGCCCGGTCTTGATAGGTGAGGCCATAATCTTTTAAATACAGTCGGTCGCTGAAATCTCTCAGACGCGCCTTGGCAAAAAAAGTTGGGCTGAGATATTCTTCATGCTGCAGGTCCAAGACCCAACGGTCGGGTGGACGCCCCAGTTGATCTGTACGCTTCTGCCGAAATTGATCTTCCTCCCGGATATGGTACCCGTAGAAGCTGCCCGCACTTCCCTTTTGGCGAATGTACCGATATTCCAATCCTTCGCCATACCCTTTCTGGGGGGCCAGGTCGAGGTAGAAGGTGGCATCCATGTTCTTGGAGATGGCCCAGAAATAGGCGCTCTTGAGCTCCGGCCCGCCGACATTGGAGTGACCCACCACGGGGATCAAGAAGCCCGATTGACGCTCAGTCTTTACGGGAAAGAATAAATAGGGCGTATAGAGCAGGGGAATTTTTTTTACTTCAAAGGTGGCGCCGTGCACTGAAGCATATTCTCCCAGCGTCACCAGGGTTTCCCGGCCCGTGAAGCGCCAGGCGGGCCGATCTCCATCGCAAGTCGTGAAGCTCCCCCCTCTCACCCGGTAGGTATTCTCTCCCACCCGCTCAATTTCTTCACCCCGGAGGTAAAGGTGCTGTTGCTTCAGGAAGAGGGCCCCTTGCAAAATGATCCCCCGGTTTGTATCCAGGTCGATTTTCATCTGCTCACTTCGCAGGACATCATCCCCCTGCACGAGGAGCACATTTCCCGTTGCCTCCGCCTCGTTCGTCCCGGCGTTCAAAGACACGCGGTCGGCCGTGAGCTTGCGATCGCCCTGCCAGATCTCCACATTTCCTTCGGCCACGTAAGTATTTTCGGTCTTATCATAGGAGATGTGGTCGGCCCGCAGGCGGAGGGGTTCGCCGGGATTTTCGACTTGCAGGGAAGAAGGGATTTGGGATCGAGCGCCGGGGGAAAAGATGAGAAAAAATGAGAAAAAAAAGGAAAAGGCCAAAAACAATCTTCCCCCGCCGCTCATCAGCCTCCACCCAGTTGAAAATAGAATCCCCGGGCTCTCTATCCAGTTCCAAACCGTTCCCTGGCCGAAAAACTCTTCAGATCATCCCTTTGCTGACCAGATAAGACCGGGCTTCGCCCACGGTATAAAGAGACCCGGTGACGACAATTAAATCTTCACCCTCGGCCTCTGCCAGGGCCCGGGCAAGGGCCTGATCCACCTCGGCGACTTCGACGACCGGCTTCTGAAAAGGAGATGCCTGAGCACCCAGAACCTTTAAGCTTGCCGCGCGGTCCATCCGGGGTCGGGTGAGGATGACAACGTTGGCCAGAGGAACCATGTCGGCCATCATCCTGGGAATGTCTTTGTCCGCCATGATCCCCAGGACCAGAATCAGACGACGGCGTGGGAAGCCCTCCTGCAAAGCCTTCCGCAATACCCGAGTTGCCGCCGGGTTGTGGGCTCCATCCAGGAGAATTCTGGGGTGTTCTCCCACAAGCTCTAAGCGGCCTGGCCACTTCACCTCGGCCAAGCCCTTCCGCAGATGCTCCTCGTGGACGGCAAATCCAGACTCCATCAAGACTTCCACCCCGGCTAACGCCAGGGAGGCATTGATCACCTGATGGCTCCCCGCCAGGCCCAGGCGAAGATTCGACCACTGGTGAGAACGTCCTCGAAAACGGATGAGTTGAGGCCCCAGTTCCTTCGCCGAAAAGTCCTCCCTCCAGGCATAGAAGGGACAGCGGAGCTCTTGGCACTTTTGCCGGAAAAGAGCGAGAACCCGGGGCTGGCGGGCTGAAGTGAGGAGGGGCCGCTCCGGTTTAATGATCCCTGCTTTCTCCTGGGCGATCTGGATCAAAGTTTTCCCCAGATACTGCTGATGCTCCAGGGAAATGGACGTGATCAGGGAAAGGAGGGGATCGATCACGTTCGTGGCATCCAGCCTGCCGCCCATCCCTGTCTCCAGGATAGCGACATCCACTTTGCTCTCCCGGAAGTAAAGGAGAGCCATAGCCGTAGTAAATTCAAAGAAGGTGATCGTGGTCTTCTGTGGGTCAAAACCTTCGGGGGGAAAGTGGGGGTCAGAAGATGGCCAGAGATCTCCCTCTCGGGTCATCTTCTCGACGCTTTCCCGGATACGTTCGGTGAAGTGTACGACCTTTGGGGTGGGTATGGGAACTCCATCGACCTGGATTCTCTCGCTGAAATCCACGAGATGGGGGGAAGTATAGAGACCAACCCGGAAGCCCGCCCGGCGCAGTACGGAGCTCAAAAAAGCTGCCGTCGAACCTTTTCCATTGGAGCCGGCGATATGCACGGATGGCAACCCCTCATGGGGATCGCCAAGATGCCTGAGCACGGCGGTGATATTGACCAAGCCCAGTTTGATCCCAAACCGTTGCAGACCGAAAAGATAGGAGAGGGTCTCCGCGTAATTTGCTTGGGTCGTTCCTTCATCTCTCAAGTTCTACTTCTCACCCTTCCTTCTTATTCCTGCCGCATCATGACATAGCTAAGAACCGCTGGCCCTTCCTCCATCCTTCTCCAGAACCCTGGCTTCCTGCGAAGCGCTAAAAGTGATAGCGCTCTCCCGGCCGCAAAAAAGAGACACGGGAGAGACCAAGTTGGCGGATTTCGCTTCTGAGTAAATGCAAATACTGGGGCTTCATGTGAGCGAGCAGGATGGGAATATCCTTCCGGTGCAACTTCTTCAATTCTCGCTTCAACATCATCGGGGTCAGGTGACCGCTACTCTCGGCCACTGCCCTCAGCCGATTCGGAAAGGAGATTTCCACGATCACCGCTTTCAAATCTTCGATCCTGTTGGCCTCTTCCCATATCCGTTCCGTCTGCGCCGTGTCGCCGGTGTAGAGGATGGAGCTCCGTCCCTGGCGAACAACATAGCCCACAGCTGGAACTGTATGGTTCACGGGGATGGCCCGAATCGTGAAATCATCCACGGAAAAATCAAAGTCCGGCTCAATGGAGATGAATTTAAGAGCCGGAGACTCTACTGTTGGCAGGACCGTGAAGTCCGGCCAAAGGGCATCGTTGAAAAGATGCGTCTGAATCCCTTCGATGACCTGGCGGGTGCTGATGATCTTGACGGGCCGGCAGAGGTGCTCTCCGACAAGATTCGCCGCCAAAAAGGGGATGTCCTTAATATGGTCAAGATGCGTATGGGTGACCAGGATGGCGGAAATTCGGCGCTGTTCCGAAGCGCGGAGAACCGAAGTCACTGCTCCGGCATCCAATAGCAACTTTTTTTCTATGGCAATACTGCAAAGTGGGTATCCGGGAAGCTCTCCCCCGAAACAACCCAGAATTCTGATTTCCATCTAGACCTCTTCCTTCTTGGCTTTTTCCCCATCTCTCCCGTGGATCGGGCTGATAAAAATCCGATGCCCAACAGGCCAGAAAAGCCAAATTTTTAAATTCATACCATAGGTTGCCGGGCTTCGCAACTTTTTTCCTTTCCCGGTGAGCCTTTTTGGCCTGCTGGCTCTTAATGCCGGAGGTAGATCGTTGCTCCGCGGGAGTATTTGGAAAGTTCCTTGAAGTTTGCCTCCGAGGTATCGACATAAAGCGTCTTGGGGGTTGAAAATTCCAGCAAAGCGTTATCGTCGGTGTTGATCGGAGCCTGCTTGACGAACGCGGGAACCTCCTGAGTCCCGAAAACAAAACGGGCAAGAATGTCCCGTACGGATTTAACCTGGATACG
>CAYQWO010000299.1:2377-4906 GCA_964421095.1 uncultured Syntrophaceae bacterium | reverse complement strand
GCCGATCATATCGAGGCTCCCCACGACCCGGTTTTTGCTAATCCCGGCCCGATATTGGACCGGGTTGCTCACCTGGGGCTTCTGGAGCCTATCCCCAGCCTGGAATTCGGCCCCAGAAAGGTACGCAATTACACCTACCTGCAATTACTCTGGTCGCTGAACAACTCTCTGGGCGTTTGCAACTTCGCGGTGGGACCCATCTGGGCCCTGCCCCTCAACAGGTTGGTGGAACTGGTCAGTGCGGTAACCGGCTGGGACACGAGCTTGTGGGAACTGCTGAAAGTAGGGGAGCGAACCATCACCATGGCCAGGGTATTCAACCTGCGCGAGGGTTTCGGGCGCAAAGATGACACGCTCCCCGACCGGCTCTTCGAACCCCTGGAGAATGGAGCACTGAAAGGGAAAGCGATTAATCGGAAAGAATTTGAGGAGGCTTTGACCTTGTATTACGAGGCCATGGGGTGGGACTCGAAGGATGGGGTACCGACAAGAGGAAAGCTGGCTGAGCTGAACCTGTTCTGGCTGGAGGAATTCTTAAGAGACCGGCGAGAGGGGAAATAAGTCTTTTTCGGCCAAAATAATTCTTTTATGTCAGATGAGAGAATCTCAGTCTCGTGCGCCTTGGGGGAACAGGGATTCCCTCGCGGAAGTTGCCTTGTCTCCGCGTCCGGGAAAAAGGCTTTAGCCTGTCAGGCGACCCTGAGAATCAAAGATTCCAGCCTGGAGAGGCTGATCTCGGCAGTGCATCTTTCCCGCCCGGAGAATTACCTTTCCGTCTATCAATCGGGGTGCAACTTTTCCTGCCGGAAATGTCATTCCTGGTATTTCAGCAAGCAGGCCGAGGGGGAATGGTACACCCCCTGGAAAATTCTGGAAGCCTGCATCGAGTACGAAAAACAAGTAACCTGGGAAGAACCCCGCAGCAAAGCCACAGCCTACCATGCTCACGATACCTGCCGCTGCTGCGGCTCGTGCGTGCTCTCCGAGGAGAGATCCTCTCTTTGCCCGGGAATTTTGGATAGCTCGGCCATTACCCTGAGCCCTCAAGGTTTTGGCCCTGTCCGGAACATCGTGGGCTTCACCGGAGGGGACCTGACCTGCCAGCCTGAATTTTATGCTCAATGCTCAGAGCTCATCAAGGCCCGCACGAAACTTTGGGTCCTGATTGAGACGAATGG
This sequence comes from uncultured Syntrophaceae bacterium, assembly GCA_964421095.1. GTDB lineage: Bacteria > Desulfobacterota > SM23-61 > SM23-61 > SM23-61 > CAYQWO01. The sequence goes on along the minus strand of CAYQWO010000299.1, from coordinate 3,728 downwards.
CTACGGCCTGACCCCAGCGAATTTGGACCTGCTTCAAAGAGCGGGGGTGGATGCTTTCTGGCTGGATATTAAGGCTTATAGGGACGAAGTACATCGCTGGTTGACCGGATGCTCCAACGAATTGATTTTAAGGCTACCGGAAGAGATGGGGCGACGAAATTTTACCGTTGAAGTCCTTTCTCTGTTCATCCCGGGGGTCGTGGAGGTCGACCAACTCGCGGCCATAGCCAAACTGTTGGTTCGGGTGGATGCGGAGATTCCTTTTACCATCTTGGCCTTTTTCCCGGAGTATCAGATGAAAGAAAATCGACCCCCCAATACTCAGGAGATGATCGCTGCCTTTACCGAGGTTAAGGCGGCCGGGTTAAAGAATGTGCGGCTGGGAAACACCGGTATCTTTGCCCGCAAAGAAGAAGATTATCAGCTGCTTTTGAAAAAAGTCGGCTGGGGTTGTTTTTGAAGGATGGAAGATGATTGGAATATCTACTTCCTGGAGATCGGAAATTTCAGATAGCGGCCTCGAGGTCATCAATTCCATTTTAGACCTGGGCCTGGAGACGCTGGAATTAGAATACCGGATCACTACACCCATGCTGCAGGAGATGCTGCCGCTATTGAAAAGGCGGCGGGTTTTGGTAGTCAGTCTGCATAATTTTTTCCCGTTGCCTGAGGCCGTTCCCAAGGAGAAAGCAAGCGGTGATATTTTCTCCCTCTCCTCTCCCGACAAAGAAGAACGGGAGTGGGCGGTGAAATATACCCAGCGCACGATTGAATGGGCTCAAGAGTTGGAAGCCCAGGCGGTCGTGCTCCATTTGGGGAAAATTCCCTCAGACAGCCCGATGAAGAATTTGCAGAAACTCTACGATCAAAAAAAGATTCAATCCGCTGAGGGAAAATCATTCATCGATGCCCAGAGAAAACTTCGAGCTGCCAAAAGCCAGGTTTACCAAGATGCCGCCCTGCGGAGTCTGGAGAAACTGGCTAAGGAGGCAGAAAAGGGGGGCGTTTTTTTAGGGGTGGAGAACCGGTGCAATATCGAGGATTTTCCGAACTTGGCGGAGTTTAAAGCTCTCTTCCAAGAATTGAAGGGAAGCACGGTGCGCTACTGGCATGATATCGGCCATGCCACAATGCAGCAGAACCTGGGATTAACGAGCCAGGAGGAGCTTTTGGCCAATTTCGGCGACTTGCTTGTGGGCGTTCACCTTCATGGATGCCGAGGATATGATGATCATTATGCTCCGGGAAGCGGCGAGGAAGATTATAGGCCTCTACAAAAGTTCCTCAAGCCTGATATCCTCCGTGTAGTCGAAAGCCACCATCGCGCCTCCCGGGAGGAACTGCTCCAGGG
>CAYQWO010000299.1:0-2277 GCA_964421095.1 uncultured Syntrophaceae bacterium | reverse complement strand
TCCTCCGTGTAGTCGAAAGCCACCATCGCGCCTCCCGGGAGGAACTGCTCCAGGGGTTAGAATTCCTGCGAGCCTTGGGAATTTCCTGATTCTGACCAATCTCCCGCTGGAAGTTGTGTCGCCCCGGCTCAAAAGTATTCCCTTGATTTGCCGATAAGAGAAATAACAGGCCGCCCCTATCCAGGAGCGGTGGAAAGCTAGGCCCTTGGTTTGACCGTAGGATGACTCATGATCCGTTTTTTTCTCAGGAGGTTGATTCTCAAGAATAGGGAATTAATATTCCGGGAAGCTCAGCATTTCCAGGGTTTCTTGCAGCTACTCTTCAAGCAGAGAAATACGAATTTGAAATGGACAAAGGAGGAAAAACAACAGATCAAGAAATATTTGAAGCACTTATCTTTGTACGTCCCCATTTTGATCATTTTTGCTCTTCCCGGGGGCTCATTGATGTTTCCCATTCTGGCAGAAATCCTCGACCGGAGAAAGAGGCGCCGGCTTGCCGCAGTTTTAGAAGTGGGTTCAAAAAGAACGGATGACTTATGCCTTCTGCGCAGATAATTTTTTATAAAATGATTCAAAAAAATTGCTATTTTTCCCTTTGTTGATTATAATCATGACAGCTTTTGAAAATTCTTTTGAAAATCCCAATCAGGAGGACAAGAGATGAAATTATTTTGCCCTCTTCTGATGCGATTTTCGTTTCTTTGTTTCTTCTTTAATCTCACCGTTCCCTCAGCCGCAAATTCGGAATCTTCCCATACGGTCAAGCCTGGGGACTCTTTGTTCTACATTGCCCAGAAATTCCAGGTTTCGGCGTTCCAGCTTCCCGAGGCCAAGGGACTGAGGGATGAAAAAATCTACCTTCAGAGGCCGGAAGAAGCTCAGGAAGAATTCGAGGGGGGCCGAAAAAAATCGGAGGAGCAAGATCTGCCGGAAGGAGCGGAAATTCTCCGATCCCAGGTCAGAGGAAAAGGATTTTTATTGGATGAAAAGGACCGGGAACTTCTGGTGCGGGTGGCCAAAGGTTTCTTGGGGTTGAAGTACAGTCGGGGCGGAAGCACCCCCAACGGGTTGGATTGTTCAGCTTTTGTTCAGAGAGTCTTTAGTATCTTTGGCATCGATCTCCCCCGTACTGCCCGGGAACAATTTCAGGTCGGTTACGAAGTCGCTCGCGAAGCACTCCGCATAGGAGACCTGGTTTTCTTCAAGCGCAGCAAAACCCCCCGTCCCACTCATGTGGGAATTTACATCGGCGATGGCCGATTCATCCATACCTCGCTGCGCAAGCGGCGGGTGGACATTGACAGTATAGATTCTCGTTATTTTGCGAATCGATTTATTGGCGCCAAACGGATTGAAGAGGTCAAAAGGCCACCGGAAGCAGAGGAATTGATCCCTAATTCTGCCCTGCCGGAAGAATGAACTTTCTATAACCCCCTGCCCATCGCCTGCCCCTTAGAAAACTCATCCTCCATCCAGGGATTGAGGTTTAGTCCTTTTCCTGTTATAGTATGCCAGCCTTTTGGCAGATTTGGAAAATTCCATATTATTGAAAGAAAAGCGAAAGTTTTTTTCGTTGCCTACCTTAGTCATCCATGGAAATGAAGCTTGCGTCCGCGGGGCCATTGCCGCGGGCTGCCGATTCTTTGCCGGCTACCCCATCACCCCGGCTTCGGAGATCCCCGAACTCATGGCCCGCATGCTCCCAAAGTATCGGGGGGTCTTCTTGCAGATGGAAGATGAGATGGCCTCCATCTGTGCCGCTCTGGGAGCAGCCTGGGGCGGAGCCAAAGCCTGCACGGCGACTTCCGGCCCGGGTTTCACCTTGAAACAAGAAGGAATTGGCTGGGCGGCTGAGACCGATACCCCTATCGTGGTTATAAATGTCATGCGCGGAGGACCTTCCACCGGCCAGCCCACTTCCCCATCGCAGCAGGATGTGATGCAGGCGAAGTATGGCTCTCACGGAGATTACGAGGTGATTGCCGTCACTCCGTCGAGTGTGCAGGAGGCCTTCGACCTGACAGTGAAAGCTTTTAACCTTGCTGAGATTTATCGCAACCCCGTGCTTCTCCTCTCCGATGAAATCGTGGGCCATACCCGGGAAAAAGTTCGGATTCCGGAGAATATAGAGGTCGTTCCCCGGAAGAAGCCGGAGAGCTCTTCCAGGGAATTCGTTCCCTTTCGACCGACGCCGCGTGGTTTCCTGGATGGGATGCCGGCTTTTAATCAAGGCTTTGGAATCTTAGTGGATGGACAGCTGCATGATGAATTCGG
>CAYQWO010000298.1:0-4916 GCA_964421095.1 uncultured Syntrophaceae bacterium | reverse complement strand
GTCGCCGGTCTGGCGATGGCTTTTGGCAGCGGGGCGATGACTAATTCCATCGCCGAGATCCGCTGCGCGGACTGTATCTTTGTCATCGGTTCCAACACCACTGAAAATCATCCCGTCATTGCCCTGGAGGTCAAGGCCGCGGTGCGACAGAAGGGTGCCAGGCTGATCGTGGCTGATCCGCGAAGGATTGAGCTCGCCGATTATGCTGACCTCTGGTTGGGCCATAAGCCGGGGACAGATGTGGCCCTGATTAACGGTATGCTCCAGACCATCATCTCCCGGGGGTGGTACAACAAGGCCTTCGTGGAGGAGCGCACGGAAGGATTTGCCGATCTGGCTGAATCCGTAAAAGAATATACGCCGGATGCTGTGGAGGCCATTACCGGCGTTCCGGCAAAGGATATTGAGGAGGCTGCTCGACTCTATGCGCAATCTCCCAATTCCTCCACGCTCTACGCCATGGGCATCACCCAGCATGCCACCGGAACGAACAACGTTTTGGCCCTGGCCAACCTGGCCATGGTAACGGGACAAGTTGGCAAGCCCTTTTCCGGGGTCAACCCCCTCCGGGGGCAGAATAATGTCCAGGGGGCCTGCGACATGGGTGGGCTACCCAATGTCTACACGGGATACCAGCGGGTAGATGACGAGGCTGTACGCCAAAAATTTGAAAAGGCCTGGGGCGTATCCCTTTCACCCCGTCCCGGTCTGACCTTGATGGAGATGATGAAAGGAATCGCCGAAGGCAAAGTGAAAGCCCTCTTCATCCTGGGTGAAAATCCCTTGCTTACGGACCCCAATGCCAACAAAGTAAAGGAGGAGCTGAAGCGCCTGGACTTGCTTGTTGTCCAGGACATCTTCCTGTCCGAGACGGCCGAGCTCGCCCATGTCATCCTTCCGGGCGTGAGCTTCGCCGAGAAAGACGGCACATTCACGAATACAGAACGGCGAGTACAGCGGGTGCGCAAGGCCATCGAACCTCTCGGGAACGCCCGCCCCGATTGGGAGATCATCTGCGATCTTTCCACCCGTTTGGGGTATCCGATGAGATATAGTTCGCCCCAGCAGATCATGGAGGAGATTGCTTCTTTGACGCCATCCTATGGGGGCATTCGCTACGACCGATTGGAAGGACTGGGGCTGCAGTGGCCCTGCCCGACATCCGATCATCCGGGAACCCCCTTCCTGCACAAAGACAGATTCACCCGCGGTAAGGGGAAGTTCCACATTACTCCTTACGCGCCACCGCCGGAGCTTCCAGATGAAGAATATCCGTTCCTGTTAACCACCGGGCGAGTGCTCTATCACTACCACACTTTGATCAGCCGGAAATCCAAGGGGCTATCGGAGATCTATCCCGAAGGGGTGGTGGAGATCAACCCCGAGGACGCATTGCAGCTGGGAATTCGGCCGGATAACGGACTGGTGGAAGTCGCCTCCCGCCGGGGCAAAGTGAATGTGAAGGCCAAAGTCGCAGACAAGGTCCCCCCCGGGGTGGTTTTCATGACTTTTCATTTCAAGGAAGCGGCTGCCAACCTTTTAACCATCGATGTCCTGGACCCGCTGGCCAAGATCCCGGAGTTAAAGGTCTGCGCCGTGAAGATCCAGAAGATCTAATTTCCTTTCCCGGGGCAGAATCCTGCTCCGGGATTTCTATCGCTGCAAGCTGCTGAGCTTGCCCCATCACCCGCTTCGCAAAAATAAGAGCCAGGGTGTTGAGAGCCCTGGCTTTTATTTGTCTCGACCAAGATTTGTCCTGATGATTCGCACGTAGAACGTAAAAGCTGCTATTACACCCTTTTCCTATGGGGGGGCCGAATAGAGGATTTGAAGCTCATATCATCCATTTTTCAGCGTGCTGCAAGTAGCGGATAGAAGCAGTAGTCACCATCTCTAAGATACCCCAGATATTCTTGCCTACTCGCCCACCCAACATCCTGTTTGGATCCGGCTCGGCCGGGTTAGGGAGCATAAAATTGATCTTATTCTAGTCTGATAAATCCCTTTCCTGCAACCTAAAGGAATCGGGTCATGAGGAATCCCTTTTTAGCACTGGAATGCGGACAAAAATGGCGTCTCGCCCTTTCTCAATAAGAACCTCCGAAAGAGAAGTTGTTGGAGAGTTTTGCACAGGGAGCACCCAAAGGGATTTTGGAATTACGGTAAGGACCGGTCGAGCGGTTTCAGCCGGGGGATTGGGAAAAGAAATTTGGCAGTCTATGATCCCATCACGGTTCAGGTCGATCGCTTCCTGAACCCGGGATGGTAAGGCACTTCGCGGCTGCCATACCAGTTGCACAAAACCTTTGGATCCTTCCCCAATCAGGGATGGATAGACGGGGTGATAGACCGTGATTTGATGACTGCCCCGATCGATGACAAAGGCTTTTTCACCCCCAGAGAACCAGGGGGCGATTTTGAGGTCCAGAGCTCCGACGACGGATAAGAAAAACGGCATAACCTTGATTGGCAGAGCCAGAGCGAAGAGGACCGTCAAAACTGCTGTGCCATATGCCAGGAGATAAACGATCCGTTTCATACTTCTCTCCGTTAAACAAGCTGCCCGAGAATTTTCTCCAGGCCGTTGGCGATGATGCTTCCGCCGAACATGGTGGCGAATATCCATGTTGCCAGAAGGAACAACATCCGCGGGGCGGAGGCAGGGACCGTAAACGGCGTCCCCCTGATCCGGAACCCGACCGCCCCCTTCCGGCACACATCCGCGCAGGCCCCGCAGCGGCTGCAGTACATGTTGACCTGTCCACCCCCTTCTTTCTCCCGATCGACCGCCAGGAACGGACAAGCTTTTTCGCAAAGCCCGCAGGAAACGCAACGATCGGGGTCGGTCTTCAGCTCGAAGATGTTGATCTTGTTAGCCAGAGATTGAAGTGGACCCAGCGGGCAGAAGAAAGCGCACTGGGTCCTCTTCTTGGTCAAAACTGGAAGGATTACAACCATCGCGGCGAAGAGAACGGTGAAGACCCCAAACTGCAGGGCCGTCCTCCATGAGGTCACGGCAGGAAACTCGGTGACGGTCTTGAAGGGGCAGAGCCATTCGCAATAAAAAGGGGAGAGGGAAATCGCTGTTCCCACAATGATCAGGGCCAGAATGGCCCAGGGGAAGAGGGTCCAGCGGCGATCGATCTTTTGGATCAGCGGCTTTCGCCGAAAGGCAGCAAACCCTTCTTCGATTCCCCCGAAAAAGCAGCCCCAGCTGCACCAGCCGCGACCTAAAATCAGGGTGGCTCCGACCCATAACGCGAGCATGGTTCCAAAGGCATGGGGGTTTTCCGGTTTGGGAAGGATGCTTCCGGGGAAAATGATCGTCTTGGAGAGGACAGCGGGAAGGGCCATCATGGGCAGGGCCAGGTGACAGAACGGGGTATTGCCAAGGATCATCTGCTCCAAGGAGATACTCATGGAACCCCGCTGGGCGATGAGCTCCGAAACGAAACCCACCGGGAAGAGAAACCCCAGGGCGACGAAGAAAATCCGACGGGGCCGGTAAGTTCTCCCGGATTTCATCATCCAGAGAAAAATTCCAGTCAGAAAGATAATGGTTGCCACCACGGCCATCCTCTGGGCCAGAGACCCCTGCGACAATCCTCTGGAAAAGACCAATACGGCCCAGATCGCCATGGGAAAGGTCCAGAGCAAAGAGGCGCCCCAGTTTTTTTCGAGTCCGGGAAGTGGCTGCACCCCATTCTTTGTCGTTGTCACCATCTCAGCCATAGAACGGATTTCCTCCTGCAATTGCGATGAATCCGGAATAGGTAAAATAGGCCCCCAGCGGCAGGGTTAAGAAACGGGCCACCTGGGCGACCTGGCGAAAACGTCCGAGAGTTCCAAGGAATGGGAAAGGAATAAACCAAATTCCCGTCCCCAGGTAAAAAAGAAAGAAAAAGAGTAGCGAGCCCCCTAAGCTTCCTGTTCTGGCCGCCTCCGTAACAGCGGTTAAGAATGGGGGACATATTTGCCAGCCACTCAGGAATCCCCAGATCCCACCGCGAAAAAAGACCTGATGAGTGCCCCAAGGGGAATCCAGTGATTTCAGAGTTGAACCAGGACAGTTTCCATGGGAAAGGACGGGTCGGGAGATCCCATAATAAATTAGCCAGGCGCCCAACACCAGGTTGGCTGAGGAAAAGACGGCGAGTCCCTTCGGACTTTGATAAATCACCCATCCCAGAAGCCAGGACAAGAGAGCCCAACCGAGATACCCGAGGAGCCTTCCGGAAAGGAAGACCGTGAGGAGCGCAGTACTTCGCTTCCAGGTATTCCTTTCGGCCACAAGAAAAGCGGCTATAAGAGGACCGCAGGTGGCCAGGCAGGCACCCCCCGAAGTCAAACCCAAGAAAAGAGCCGTTTCCATTCAACCGACACTCCATAGTATATTCATTTTTCTTCTTCTAACCATATTGAGTGATCGATCAGGCCGAACTCTTTAAGGGCTCGCGCCAGGCTAAGACCGACGGTGCTTCCATTTTGCTCCGCACGATCTGATTCCCAATGGAGGTGCACGCTCAAACCAGTCCCCAGAACGGCATGGCGGGATGTTTTTATTTCTACCAACCCGCTTTGACTAACTCTGGCCATCGGCAGCAAGAATTCTTCCAGTAACCCAGAACTTTTTGCGCTCGATTGTAGTTTTATGAGCTCCAACCATTTCATTATAGGCTCTCCGCAATTTAGTTTCTATATAATCCTTCGCCATCGCACTCCCGAACACGCTCAAACACCAAGAAATTCTCAGGCTGAAAGACCTGCTGATGACTTACCATTCACCGGGGGGAAATCGGAGGATCGTTCATCCATACCTTCGGGACCCCAGGATTAAACCCTGAAGCTTGATGATGTCATATCCAGGCACATTCGACGGGTGTTGGAAATGACGAATGGGAAAGTGCACGGAAAAG
>CAYQWO010000297.1:0-4931 GCA_964421095.1 uncultured Syntrophaceae bacterium | reverse complement strand
CAGACATTGCTGCCGCCAAAGGTGAAGCCATTCAGCAGAGCGTATTGAATCTGCCTGGCTCTTGGCCCGTTCATAATATGACCCAGGTCGAATTCCGGCTCTTCCAGGCCCAGGGTGGCAGGAATCTTTCCGTCCCTCATGGAAAGAAGCAGGGCGGCGGCCCGCAAAACTCCAGAGCCGCAAAAATCTCCGATATGGCCCTGGAGAGAGCTGACAGGAGTGAAGGAGGCCTGGGGGAAAACCTTTTGAATCGCCAGCCCTTCGGCCCGATCCAACTCCGGAGTGGAATTGGCCGCGGCGCAGATGTAATCCACTTGATCATGGGAAACCTCTGCCGCCTGAAGGGTATTTTTCATCGCCCGGGCCATCTGTTCTGCTTCGGCCTCATATCGGTGGATTCCCACGGGGCTGCCCGTGGAACAACAGGCCACAAGAGAACCATAAATCTTCGCGCCCCGATCCTGGGCCCGCCTTTTTCCTTCCAAGACAAGCATTCCGGCTCCCTCACCCAGGACGCGGCCATTCCTCCGCCGGTCAAAAGGACGAATCGCCTCTTCACCGGGTGCCGCTTTTGGAGAAAGGGCTCGAAGCGCAGCGTAGCTATGAAAGAGAACGGCACTCAATTCATCCACGCTTCCCACCAGAAGCATTGCGGCGCGGCCTTCGCGCAGTAGCCGGAAAGCAAAAGCCATGGCTTGTTCGCCGGAAACTTCATTGTGGCTGAAAGTGGTATTGGGCCCCTTGAGACCATGATAAATAGATACCTGGCTGGCCGGAGCATTCGGTACAGTGTCCGGGAAAAGGCTGGGGTTGGCCCCTTCCGGACCCTCTTTGAGCATTCCCAGAAAAAAATCATCAGTATGGGATGTGCTTCCGTACCCGGTGCCCATAATCACCCCAATCGATGGAGCAGACTTAGGGGAGATTTCCAGGGCCGCGTCTTTCAAAGCTTCGATGCTAGCGGCCACGGCCAGACGGGAAACCCGGCTCATCCGCCGGTATTTCAAAGAGGGGATAAATTCCTTGGGGTTAAAATCCCGGGCCTCAGCTCCAAGATGCGAAAAGTAAGCGGAGGTGTCAAAAGACTGGATCGGAGCGATGCCAGTCCTCCCGCTGAGACAATTTTGCCAGAACGCTTCCTTCCCGATTCCACAGGCGGAAATAATACCGATTCCGGTGATGACGATGTCGTTCATAATTAAAAAAAGTGGGCGAGGAGTCAAGGGTTCAACTTCACCCCTGGAACCCTCGAATCCTTGAACCCTTCATTTTTGCCATTTCCCAAAGACTAACGCGGTATTGTTCCCCCCGAAGGCAAAAGAATTAGAAAGGGCGATATCCACTGTTGCGGTCCGCGACTGGTTTGGTACATAATCCAAATCACAATCCGGGTCAGGAGTTTGGTAATTGATGGTTGGCGGAATTTTGTCCTCTCTGACAGACAGAACCGTGGCCACTGCTTCGACGGCACCGGCGGCCCCCAAGCAGTGTCCCACCATGGATTTGATGGCGCTGACCGGAATTTTCCCGGCTCTTTCCCCAAAAAGGTTCTTGATCGCTTTTGTTTCGGCCAGGTCATTGGCCGGAGTGGCCGTGCCGTGAGCGTTGACGTAATTCACCTCTCCCGCGCTGATGCCGCTGTCCCGCAGGGCTTCCTTCATGGCCCGCAAGGCTCCATCCCCATCCGGGTCCGGCGCCGTCATATGATGGCCATCGCCGGTCAGGCCATACCCCAGAATTTCGGCGTAAACCTTCGCCCCCCGGCGCAGGGCGTGCTCCGCCTCCTCGATCACCAGGAATGCCGCGCCCTCCCCCAGGGAAAGGCCTTTGCGGTTGAGGTCGAAGGGCCGGCAGGGGTCCTCATCGAGCGACCGCAGGGCGTTGAATCCGCCGAAGGTTACTTCGGACAGGGATTCGCTTCCTCCGGCAATCGCCACATCGACCTCTTGCCAGCGGATCGAACCTAAAGCGTAGCCAATGGCCGTAGCCGAAGAGGAACAAGCTGTGGCAATGGTCGTTCGGGGACCGAGAATGCCATACTTTTGGGCGATGGCGTCTGTGGTGGCGCAGGTAGCAAAGGGGAGAAGAAGGGACGGCCTGCCCCGACGCCAGCCTTTCTGGAGCATCTCTTTGCGATACTGTTCGGCCGAAAAGATCCCTCCCGCCCCACCGCCGACAAATATCCCGACGCGCTCTCGGTCCTCCTTCACCCAATTCAGCCGGGAGTCCAGGATGGCCTCTGCGGCGGCTTTCAGTCCCAGCTGGTCGCATCGAGACAGGCGTTGGAGATCTCGGGCTGAGAAGTACAGGCGGGGATCAAACCCTTTTACCTCTCCCGCCATCTGGGACCGGTATTGGGAAGCATCGAAAAGGGTAATGGTTTCAATTCCGCATAGACCCTTCAGGAGGTTTTCCCAGAACGTGGGGATATTCCAGCCAACGGCCGTGATGATCCCGAGTCCAGTCACGGCAGCGCGGCGACGCTTCATGGTAAGCTCTGTTCCCGCACCCTTACGGAAGGAGGAATCTTGATTTTCAGGTCGTCATCGGCCAGCGGCGGGTTGATCTGAAGGTTTTTAAATTCCAAGCTCCATTGGTCCCCGTAAGACTCAATTATTTTACATCTTAGGATGGCTCCGGATGTTCTGTCAATCCATAAATCTACTCTGGATAAGACCTTCTGAATTTTTTCTTCGTTGGGTTGCAGACGGAAATGGTAAGTATGATCGGCTTCGATGCCTTCCAAGCCGATGACATATGCTTCGGCGAGTTGAGCGAAAGTCTTCTGGAAAATAGCGGTTAGCGGCTCCAGATATCGCGCGGTTCGTTTGCTCTGGGCCAAGGAGTATTGCTCCGCTTGAGAGCGACCTGGATTATAGAGACAAATCGATCTCCCGTCGATGGCGACCTCCAGCGGTTCTGGTTTTAAATAGATCCAGTGGATCCGGTCCGGGCGCTTAAATTTCACCAAACCTGAAGAAATCAAGGGTTCCCGGGCCAACGCGGTCTCCTTTCTTTGGGAAAAGTTGGCGATGACGCTCTGGATTTTTTGCTGGTGTTCGTCGATGGTTCGGATCAGTTCTGGGAGATCCTGGCCGGAAGCAGGGGAAAATACATCCCCTGGGACCATTCCCAATACAAATAACATCAAGATTGTCGTCCCCAGCATCCAGCGCAATTTCATATATTTTCAGCCATTTTTATTTAAGAAACAATCTTTGTGCCTTTCACCTCCTGCCTTAGCCTTGCGCCTTACGCCCTGCACCTGGCCTATTATTGCACTTCTTTGCTCATTCCCAAAAGTTTATCAAGGGTGAAAAACTCCATCCCCCGGTCTCTGAGTCCCGCGAGAATTTCAGGTAAAGCCTGGAGGGTGGCGGTCCGATCTTCGTTGCTGGCTGTGTCCGACCCATCGTGCAGAAGGATGATTCCTCCAGGCCGGACTTTTTGCAAGATTCTTCGGGCGATCCCTTGCGGGTTCTGACGCTGGGTATCGAATGCGCGAACCTGCCATCCAACCATTGAGATCTGGAGTTCCTTTAGAATGCCGAAGATCCTGGGATTCCGGAAGCCGGTGGGCTGGCGGTAGAAACGGGGTTTGTAGCCGGCCCATTTTTCTACCGCACTCTGACAGGCCATGATTTCTTCCCGGATTTTTTTCGATGGGAAAAAATTCATCGTCCGAAAATGATGGTAGGTATGATTGCCAATGACATGCCCGGCCCTGGAGGCGGCAGCGACCCAGGCTCCATGCTTGTCTAAATGTCTGCCGATGACGAAAAAGGTGGCTTTGACCTGGAACCGCTCCAGAATATCCAGGACTCGAGGGGTGTGCAAAGGGTGAGGGCCGTCGTCGAAAGTCAGGCCTACGCCCCGGCGATCCCCCTTCCAGAGTACCTCACCCAGGAAAGCACCCCGAGGGTTGGCCATCTCATGTAAAGCAAAAAGAATGAATCCGGAGAGGGGGACAATCCAAAGGCTCATAGTTCCTAAGAAACTCGATGTTTCGAAAAGTAATCGTAGAAAGTATACCACTGGTCAGGATAAAAGCGGATGAGCTTTTCCATGAGAGTTGCGATTCTCTGGGTGTTCACGGCTAAGTCCTTGGCGCGGTTTCCGGTTCTCTGGAGTTCGATGGGAGGTTCAGCCCGGCAGATGTATTTATCCTTTGGGCCCATGAGCACGAAGGTCGGGATCAGGGTGGCTTCCGAGAGATGGGCCAGGAGCGCCGGGCCGATCGGAAAGAGGATGGTCTGGCCGAAAAACTGCACCGGAATTCCTTTGCCAAATAAATCCCGGTCACCCAGGAGGGCAACGAGTTCGTTAGCCTTAAGGGCCTGGAGAATGGCCAGCGAAGAGGAAAGCGTATCGTTGAGGGTGATGACTTTGATTCTCTGAACCTGCCGGAGGCGGACCCGGTAATCATGGAGGCGGGTTTCCACGTCCTGGGCGGTGATGACATTCAAAGGATATCCCATCAGAGTCAGGAAGACGCCCCCCATCTCCCAGTTTCCCAAGTGGGCCGTGAGAATTAATCCACCCTTTCCCAGCGAGAAGGATTGGTCGACATATTCTTTTCCCTGAAAGCCTTCGGTTAGATGGGCAAAATTATCCTGCCGGAGCAGATCCATCCGCGTGTAATCCACGAGGTATTTGGCGTAATTGATGAAAAGCCGGCGGACAGCCTTTTTAACTTCCGCAGGATTTTCCAGAACTCGGCTCAGATTGCGATGAACCATTTCCCTGTCTTTAGGCATAACCGCCCAGTAGAAATTTCCGATCAGGTAGGCCATATAGAGCATGAACCGGCGGGGAAGAAGATGGCCAAAAAAACCGATCAGGCCCAAATAGAAATGAGCCAGGCGGAAGAGGAGTCGCTTTTTCGCCAAAAGGCCTCCGGGAGGAGTGGTTTAAAAAATTTTACTTGCACT
>CAYQWO010000296.1:0-4933 GCA_964421095.1 uncultured Syntrophaceae bacterium | reverse complement strand
ACAGAATAATTTATATCCTCGACGAAAACGCGATCGGTAATGGCGTTGAAAGCTGCTTCCCATTCTGCCCGGGTTTGCAGGACTTGTTCGTATAGGGCCGTCTTTTCCCTTTCCACCTGAGCGAGGAGATTTCGTAAGACTTCGTTTTCCTTTTGCAGCTTGGCCAGATTTCCTTCCTTCATGCTTTACCTCTTTTTCTGCCCCGATCTTCCACGTTTTTTCTTTTTTAGGATAACAAACCTGACCCCAAAAATCAATTTTATGGTTCGTCCTTCCGTTTCAGGTTTCAGGGTAAGAAATTTCTACCTGGCAACTTCCAACCGGAAACTTCCAGCGCCTTTTCTCCTTGACAATGGAGGGGGGTTTTATATATAAATCAACCAATTAAATGCGAGATGGAAGAAACTTTGCCGGACATAAAAGGATCAATGGGTCATCTTCTACGAGTTCGGGATCTGAGCAAATTCTTCGGGGGGCTGGCCGCCATTCACGAGGTTGAATTCCATGTCAACCGGGGAGAGATCTTGGGCATTATCGGCCCCAACGGGGCTGGTAAAACTACCCTTTTCAACCTGCTCACGGGGATCTACCGCCCTTCGCGTGGCGAGATTTTCTTCCAGGAGGAGCCGATTACGAATCTCCATCCTTACCAGACCGCTCGCCGCGGAATCGCTCGCACCTTCCAGACTACTGTTCTGTTCGGGGACCTGCCCGTATTGGCCAACGTGATCATCGGCCATCGCTGCCGCCTGCGCTCGGGTCTTTGGGATGCTCTGCTTAAAACAAAGCGCCTGCGGAAAGAAGAAGAGGAAAGTTCGTCCTGCGCCCAGGAAATTCTCTCCTTCGTGGGGCTCTGGGATCAGCGGCAGGATTTGGCCAAGAACCTCTCCCAGGAGGGGCAGAAGCGCCTTTCGCTCGCCATGGCTCTCGCCACGCGCCCCCAGCTACTGCTTCTGGATGAGCCCACCAGCGGTCTGATTCCGGAGGAGACCGGGCAACTCATGGATCTCTTCTTACGCCTCGTAAAAAGAGGGATTACCATTTGCTTAATCGAGCACAAGATGCGCGTGGTGATGAATATCTCCGACCGGGTGATGGTGCTAAACCACGGGGAAAAGATCGCTGAAGGCCACCCTCAAGAAATTAGCCATCATCCGGCGGTCGTCGAGGCCTACTTGGGGGAGGAATATGCTGCTTAACCTCGAAGGAGTGCGCACGTACTACGGAAAATCTCTAGCCCTGAGCGGTGTTTCCCTGAACGTCCAGGAGGGGGAGATCGTCACCCTTCTGGGCGCCAACGGCGCCGGAAAGACAACCCTGCTCAAAACGGTCTCCGGTCTTCTGAAATCCAGCTCCGGGTCTATTTCCTTTGGCAGCAGGCGCATCGACCATCTCCGCCCGAACGCCATCGTCCGGTTGGGAATCTCCCAGTGCCCCGAAGGGAGAAAGTTGTTCCCGGAGATGACCGTCTTGAAAAACCTCCGGCTAGGGGCCTATGTCCGCCGCCAGGATAAGAAGGGAATCGAAGATTCCCTGACCGAGGTCTTTCACCTTTTTCCGATTCTTTCAGAGAGGGCCAAACAACCGGCCGGTACCTTAAGCGGGGGGGAACAACAGATGCTGGCTATGGCCAGGGCGCTGATGGCTAATCCCAAACTTCTTCTGTTGGATGAGCCTTCCCTGGGCCTCGCTCCTCTGGTCGTGCGCGCCCTTTTCCAGACCATCCGGGACATCAACCAGCGCGGCACGACGATCTTTTTGGTCGAACAAAACGCCTCTCAGGCGTTACACGTCGCCCATCGCGGATATGTCATGGAGACGGGGCAGATCGTCCTGGCCGACTCCAGCGCCAACCTCTTGAACGACGAGAAAGTAAAACAGGCCTATTTGGGCGCCTGAGAACATATTAAACCACAGGAATTTCACCACAGAGAACCCAGAGAGAAAAAGGAGGGAAAGATGAAGCTAAATAGTGCCCCGTTTATGTTGGTCATTTCTTTTCTGTTTCTTTCTTTCTTGCTTTTTCCATCTCCAGCCCTTAGCCAGGAGAAAGTGAAAATTGGCGTCATTGCGCCCCTGACTGGAGCCATCGCCCATACCGGAAAAGATTTCCTCATCGGGTCGGAAGTGGCTGCCGAGCGGATTAACGCTGCCGGAGGCGTCCGCGTCGGCGGGAAAAATTACCTTCTTGAGGTTGTGGCCCTCGACGACCAGTTCAAGCCTGACCTCACAGTGACAGCGGTTAGGAGAATGCTGAGCGGCGGCGTTAAAATCATCAGCACCCTGGGTACGGGTCCCACCATGGCCGCCCTGGAACTGGCTGACAAAGAAGGATTCCTTCTGCTCCCTCTTTCCACTGCCCCGGCCACTACGACCAAAGGAGTGAAGCTTGTCATTCGAGTGCCCAGCACCTCTGATTATTACGCTACTTCCATGGCTGACGCCCTTTTAACCCTGCGGCCGCACATCGAGAAGGTAGCCGTCCTCTGGAACACAGACCCCGGGTCAAAAGCCTGGAATGAAATATTCAGCAGGACTTGGACAGGACACGACAAAAAAATCGTGGCCAACGAAGGCCTTGACTTCCGCAAAGTCACTGATTTTTACCCCATCCTGACTAAAATCCTGCCGCTCAAACCAGATGCTCTTCTGGTCATCACCATGGATGAGCCTATCAGCTTGGTGGCCAAGCAGTCCAGGGAGCTGGGCTATCAAGGGTATTTTCTCACCTATGAAGGGTGCGGGGATAAGATTGCCGAGCTGGCCGGGAGCGAGATCGACAGCAAATACATTGGCATCAAGAGCTTTTTCGTCCTGGACCCCAAGAAGATGACCGCTTTAACCGAGGCTTACAAAAAGAAAGCTCCGGGCATCACTCCGGGGACCGTGGGCGCCAACGGACACGAGATGGTTTACCTGGCTGCCCTGGGAATGGAAAAAGCCGGGACAGTTACCGATGTAATGGCCATCCGGCAGGCGATTCCCAAGGTGGTCCCCTTCCCCGAATCCATGCGCGGGATCCTCTCTTTCGATGAAAACGGGGATAATGTTTCTACTTTCGTTTTGGCTGACTTCATCAAGGGGAAGTGGGTGTACCTGGCAAAAGTGCATAAGAAAGGCCCCAAGGCCATAATCGAGTACATCAAATAAGCGATCAGCAATTAGCGGTCAGCTCTCAGCGCTCAGCTGTCAGCTTAGAAATATTTTTCTTTCGCCATTGCTGAAAGCTGAGTGCTGATTGCTGATAGCTATGTTTTGATCCATGGTCCTCTTTTTCCAGCAGATCCTGAACGGCATCATGATCGGGTCGGTCTATTCCCTAATGGCTCTGGGCCTGACCCTGATTTACGGAATCCTGCACATCCCGAACTTTGCCCACGGGAATAAATACATGCTGGGAGCGTTCATCTCCCTTTCCCTGGTGGCGCTCTGGAAAATCAATTACTGGCTGGCCATTGTCATTTCCATGATCGTGCTGGCTTTCATCGGCCTGCTGGTGGAAAGGCTCATCTACCGTCCCCTGCACGACCAGCCGCACATCAACTCCTTCATCGCCGCCATCGGCCTTCTCCTTCTTTTGGAGGGCATGGCTTTTGCCATCTGGGGCGGCGAATGGCAGCGCTTCCCCTTCGCCTATAAGCAGAACATTCAATTCTTCGGAATCACCATCACCCTGCATCGCCTCCTGGTCATCTTCGCGGCTGTGTCTCTGATCATTCTGCTGCAGCTTTTTATCAAGAAGACCACCCTGGGATGGACGATCGAGGCCGTAGCCCAGGACCGGGAAGGGGCGCAAATCGTAGGGATTAACGTCTATTTTGTCAGCAGTTTGGCCTTCGCCATCGGCACGGCGTTGGCTGCGGCTGCTTCTTCTCTTATCGCCCCTGTCTATCTCGTCTACCCGGCTATGGGAAGTATGCCCCTGATTAAAGCCTTCGTGGTCATCATCCTGGGGGGCATGG
The DNA here is from genome assembly GCA_964421095.1 of uncultured Syntrophaceae bacterium. GTDB lineage: Bacteria > Desulfobacterota > SM23-61 > SM23-61 > SM23-61 > CAYQWO01. Next base: position 971 of record CAYQWO010000296.1, on the reverse strand, counting down.
GCAGCCTCCCGGGAGCTGTCATCGGCGGTTATCTCCTCGGTCTGGTCGAGAGTCTGGCTGGGGGCTACATCTCCATGATTTACGCGGACCTTTTTGCTTTTGCGGTTCTGGTCATCGTTTTGGCCATCAAGCCTACCGGTCTGCTCGGAAAAGGGGCCGAAGGATAATCTTATCGGGACGCAGATTTACCCGGAAAGGGCAGATAAATATTCTTTGAAGAAATTCCTTTTCATCCTATTGATCATTTTTATTTGCCTGCCCCTCTTCGTCAAGGCCAAGTATCCCCTGCATCTATTGATCATGGTGGGCATCTGGTCCATTGCGGCCTCCAGCCTTAACCTCATCCTGGGATATACTGGTCAGGCTTCCCTGGGCCATGCCGCTTTCTTCGGCATCGGCGCGTACGCTTCCGCTCTGTTTATGATCAAAGTAGGATTCTCCTTCTGGCTGGCCCTTCCTTTGGCTTCCCTGGTGGCCGCTCTTTGCGGTTTCTTGATCGGCCTCCCAGCCCTGCGGACCCGGGGTAGTTATTTTGCGATTGCCACCCTGGGATTCAACCTCATCGTCACCATCATTATCGAGCACTGGGAAGGCTTAACCCAGGGAGGGGCAGGAATTAGCGGCATTCCCAAACCCGAGCCCATCGATTTACCCTTTTGGGGAAAGGTGGCTTTTACCAGCATGGCCGCTCAATATTACCTGGTGCTCTTTTTCCTAACTCTGACCCTGTTTCTCATCCACCGCATCATCTACTCGCCCGTGGGCCAGACCTACTTGGCCATTCGCGGAGGGGAAGTCCTTGCTGAATCTTTGGGAATCCACCCCATGTGGAACAAGCTCGTATCCTTCACCACCAGCTCCTTCTTCGCCGGGCTGGCCGGCTCCCTTTACGCTTCCTACCATGGGTTCATCAGCCCGGATACTTCCAATTTTCATATTGGGTTTGACCTGCTGATCTACCTTTTGGTCGG
>CAYQWO010000295.1:0-4936 GCA_964421095.1 uncultured Syntrophaceae bacterium | reverse complement strand
GCAAAGGATAAAAAAGCACGATAGCTGCCGCGGCTAGGTAGATTCCCCAACGAGAAGGGAATTTTTTGCCCTGGATCATCTTAACCCCATTTCTTCAGCGCCCACCATTCCCAAAATTCCAGAAGGCCGAATGATTAAAACCAGCACAAAGATAAGAAAGTAGATCGCGGTGTTCAGCTCGGGAGAGATGAAGAACCCACTGAAGGATTCCACCAGGCCGATGATCAGCCCGCCGAAAAAAGCACCAATCATATTGCCCATTCCCCCCAAAACGACGACCACGAAGGCGATTAGAGCAAAAGTGAATCCCACTGTCGGATAAGTGGAATAGATAGGCATGATCAAGGCCCCCGCCAACCCTTCTAGCCCGATTCCCACGCCGAAGGCGACCATGTAAATCTTATGAATGTCCACCCCCATGAGTTGGGCTGCCTCTCGGTCTTGGGCAACGGCGGTCATGGCCTTGCCTAAATAAGTCCTCTGCAGGAAAAAGTAAAGAAGAATCCCAATGGTTACAGCGACGAGGAAGGCTACCAGACGAGGAACGTTAATCAACAATCCTCCCCAGTTGATCACGGCGTTTGAGTAAGTGGTCTCGATGCTACGGTAGTCTGATTTCCACAACATGAGAGCCCCATTCTGGAGGAGGATGGAAAGTCCAAAAGTGGAGAAAATCTGGGCGATGGGCGGGGCATTTTGGATGGGTTTGATGATAACCCGTTCCGTCGCCATACCTAAAATAAAGAGGAGTGGCGTAAAGATGAAGAGGGCAATGTAAGGATCGATCTTGAGAATACTGAAGACCCAGAAGGTGGCGAACATCCCGATCATCAGAAACTCACCTTGGGCGAAATTGATGATCCGCACCACGCCAAAAATCAAAGTCAGGCCGATAGCGATCAAGGCGTAAATCCCGCCCAAAAGGAGTCCATTGACAGCCACTTGCAGAATCGTTTCGAACATAAAAGGCTCCCTCTATCCCCTCCCTCTTTCTAACCATCCACCGATCTTTTCTTTCTCAGTGAAGGAGACCGAGGGAGGGGAAGACCATATAGGCATGAATCGTTCAACTATTTCTCACTTCTTCTTTCGTTCCTCCCAAGTCGGATAAGGCAGCATGATGGCATAACCTTGTTCCTTGGCGTCACCAGGCCATATGGTATGAAGTTTCTTGTCCTTCCACTGTTCCACAAACCATATGGAGCGAGTGTTCTGACCGCCGTTGGGTTGATCCGAGGGAATGAATTTCACCCCCCAACCGATCGGCGTCTTCCCGATGGGGGTGTCCGCTGCCTCGGCGGCTTTACGGATGGCCTCAGGATCCATCGATCCAGCCCGCTTGATGACATCCCAGAGGACCCAGGCTCCACTGTAATTTCCGAACGGATGGGGCGAGGCGATAGGCCCTTTCCACACATCATTGTACAGCTTCAGGAAAACGTCCATTCCCCAGGCGAAATTCCGGTTAATGGTTGTGCTTGGCCATCCTGAGCAGATGATCCCGTTCACGTCTTCTCCAATGGCGTCCACCAGGGCGCCGGTGTTATGCCCTACTCCCGTACCCACGAAAACCTTGACGTTGAAATCCAACTGTTTTGACTGGCGCGAGAGCAGGATGGCATCCATTACATAGCAGGTGGGAATGAGGACATCGGGTTTCTTGGCCTTGAGCCTGAGGATGAGGGAAGAGAGATCTTTTGTAGTCGAATCATAAAATTCGTAGGCCGCGAGTTGGGCGCCTTCCGCTTCCACTACTTCTTTTACTGTCTTGCTCACCGATGTTCCGTAAAGGGAGTTCTCCCCGATTACGGCCACTTTTAAATCCTTGGGTGGAATCTTCAGAATTCGCGGCGCGACCACCACACCAAAGTGGGCCGCTGCCTTAGCCAGGTCGCTGGCATTGGGGCAATTGCGAAAGAGATACTTGTATCCGCGCTTTGTGATGTCATCCCCAACGGACCCCGTCTCCCAGTAGACGACTCTATTCTTTTCGGCAATGGTTGAAGCCGCATAGCTGCGAGGGCTTGAGAAAGTCCCCAGGATCACCTTTATCCCTTCCACCGAGATCAGCCGCTCAGCCTCACTTACCGCGGCTTTAGGGTCCACCGCGTCCCCTTTGATGAATTCAATTTGCTTGCCAAAAATTCCCCCTTTTTTGTTCTGCTCCACCCGGGCCACTTCGAACCCCTTAAAAACCTCGTTGCCCTCATAGGCTAGGGGTCCGCTGAAGGGCAAGAGCACTCCGATCTTGACTACATCGGCAGCCTGAGCTATTGAAACGGTGAAGGTCATACAAATTGCCATGACGGAAAAAAACATTTTTCCCTTAAGTCTCCCTAAACTTTTCATTTTTCCTCACCCTCCTTCTTCTTTAAATTGAGGTTGGACGCACAATTCCAACCTCATAATTTCAAGTGTCGCTGGGCGCTTTTGCCCATGAGCAGCTCGATCTCTGATTCGGTGAATTCGATTCCCTGGGGAGCCTCCTTGGGAAGGTCGCGAATCATTTGTGCCCACTGTTTGTTAGGTAGATTATAAAGGCGGAAAGACGGTCCATCCGTACCGAAAAGCATGTTGTCTGCTCCCACCAGGTGCATCATTTCCCGGAGGGTTTTGGCGAAAGTGGGAAAATGACGAAGGGCGTTCTGTTGCCAGCCAGATATGTCCGTGATCAGGTTTGTGCGTTTGGCGATCATCGAGGCGAGTTCTGGCCACCACCCGAATCCCATATGGGCGGCGATGATCGTTAATTCAGGAAAGTCCAAAGAGACGTCATCTAGATAAATGGGCTGAGTATATTTGTTACGAAAAGGTGGAATGGTGGATCCGGTGTGAAAGAGGGCAGGAACGCCCAGTTCTGAAGCTTTCTCGTAAAGGGGGTAACAGATTTTGTCGTTGGGATAAAAACCGGCTGCAGGATCGAGCTTCAATCCTTTCATCCTCCAATGCCGGATACCTCGCTCGAAGATCTCCACCGCGTTCTTCCGGCGGGGGTCTACGCCGACAAAAGAGATAATGCGATCGGGGTATCGGCTGGACACTTCGGCGTAAATTTCGTTGACCGTTTCTATGGGCACCCTGGCTTCCCCGAGCTCGATGCCTAAGTCGAGGGGGACGATTACGGTCTTATTAATCCCCGCCTCGTCCATCTCGGCGATGAGAACGCTGCCGTCCCGATCCCAATAAGCCGGGAACATGGTCTTTTTCACAGTTTCAACATTGAGGTCTTCGCCCCGGGTGCGTTTACGGACGGTGCAGACCCTTCTGGCCAATCCATCCCAAAAGGGGGACGGCAGCCAATCCTCATTCCAAAGGTGGGCATGGGCGTCGATGATCATTCCTTCCTCCTTACTTTGCTCTACCCATGTGGTTTTAAAAGAACCTTCAGTGCTTCTTTCCTGCGGATGGCCTCAAAACCTTCTTGCGCTCTTTCCAAAGGCAAGACTGCAGAGACCAGAGGCTGCAGGTTTATTTTTTTCGCAGCGACCAGGTTTAAGACCCTGTCCCAATCCAAAGAGGCGCCCCCATAGCTCCCCTTAATGGTTTTCATCTGACGAACCAGCTGATGGGTGGCATCAATCGGAACAGTCTCCGGATAAATTCCTACCAGAACCATATTGCCAGCCTTTCTCAGCATTTCAAGCCCTAATACCGCTGCGGCCGGAGAACCGCTAACTTCAAAGACGGCTCCGGCACCATTCCCATCTGTCAACTCCATAACCTTTCGGAAAGTGTCATTCCTTCCGCCAACAAGGGCATAATCTGCACCCAGTTTCTCGGCAATCTTCAGTCTGTGGTTATCGGCCTCGAGGCCGATAACAAAAACAGTCCCTGCCCCCAGAACTTTGCAAATTTGCGAGATGAGGAGGCCGATCGGGCCGGGTCCGAAGATCACTACCACATCTCCTGGGTAGAATTGGGCCAGCTCAACTGCCCCCAATGCCACGGCCGCAGGTTCAGTCATGGCCGCTTCTTCCAAGCTTACCTGGGCCGGGATGTTATGCAGGCATTCCTCGGGCACCACAATATATTCAGCCATGGCCCCGTTCCGTTCCAGGCCGATTCGCCCATAAGAGGTGCGCATCGTACACAGAATCCCCTTTCCCTGCTTGCAAAAAAAGCATTTTCCGCAAACTCTCCCGGTCTGGCTGGTGACATTTTCTCCTAGGCGGAAAGCTTTTTGGCAACCTCCCCCAACCTCTACCACCTCTCCAGCGAATTCGTGTCCCAGAATGAGGGGAAAATACTTGGTAAGAAATTCGTATCCTGGCGTCCATTCATAGATATGAACGTCGCTCCCGCAGATTCCAACTGCTTCCACCCGGATGAGGATTTCGCCTGCCTGTGGCCGGGGAACTACAATATCCATCAATTTTATGCCGGGTGAAGGTTCGGATTTAATAATCGCTTTCATCAGACCTTGTTCCCCCGATTTGGAGGAGGAGCTGGAGGTTCTCGGACACCAGCCACGGAGGGTCCGTACTTCCTCCCTGCTTCCTTGGCGATCCTTTCAATGGTAAAGCCGATGCTGCTATAACACTTACTTCTTTTGCGATTTATGTAGCCCCAGTTCCAGGATCATGGCTTCATTTTCTTTGTACCCGTTTTCCACCAACTTCTGGTATTGTTCAGGGCTGCGGTAGGCGACAGGAATGTAGATCCTTTCCATGGTCTCCACGAATTCAGGGTAGTCGATGGATTTCTTGAACGCCTCCCGCAACTTATCCATGATTGGCTTGGGAACGCCTCTGGGGGCTCCGAGAGCCAACCAGGAGGTCTGGTCAAACTGATAACCCAACTCTCGGACGGTAGGAACGTCGCCCACCCATTTCCACCGGACTTCCGAGAATGACGCGAGCAACTGAAGTTTCCCGGCTTTGATATGCGGAATCACGTCTCCAGGATTCTGGGAGACGATATCCACATGACCTCCCAG
>CAYQWO010000294.1:0-4938 GCA_964421095.1 uncultured Syntrophaceae bacterium | reverse complement strand
CCGTCCAAGAATCTCATTCTTCTTCAGCCGATCATGCACCTCGTTGGCCCGTTCTAAAGGTATTCTTTCACTGACCATAGGCTTGATTTTTTTCTCGGCCACTAATTGAATTACATCTTCCAGCTCTTTGGGCCGACAGGCTCTCGAGCCGACAATGGTAAATTCATTGCGCATGATTACCGCAGGGAAGATAGAAAAGGGTTTGTCGAAACTATACCCCACTAATACGATCTTGCCCCCCCTTCTTAAGAATTTAATCGCTGAATGAATGGTTTCATCTTTCCCAACTAAATCTAATACTGTATCCACCCCTTTTCCCCGGGTATGGGCCAAAATCGCTTCGGTTAAATCTCCTTTCGCTCCATTGAAAGCTTCTTCAGCTCCCAAGTCCTTGGCCATTTTTAATCTTCTCTCTTCTAAATCAACGGCGATGACTTTCGCCCCCAGATGTTTTCCAATCTGGATGGCTTGCAATCCTAGACCGCCCACCCCGATGATGGCCAAAGTTTCCCCGGGGCGCAATTGGGCTTGTTCCCGCAGGCCGTGCAGGGGGGTGGCGACAGCATCCGTTAGAATGGCTGCTTCCTCAAAGGAAAGGTGGGGGGGAATTTTAAAAGCATGGGTAGCCGGAGCTTTCACATATTCGGCATATCCCCCATCAAAATTAAACCCGATCCGCCCCCGGAGGTTTAAACACAGGTTTTCTTTCTTATCCAGGCAATTGGCGCATTGCCCGCAGAAAAGGTAGAAGTAGAGGCACACTCGGTCGCCATCTTTAAAATTCTTTACATCTCTCCCCAGGCCGACCACTTCTCCGGCGACCTCATGGCCTAAAATTCTGGGAAGGGAAATCTCCGGGAAAAGGCCCGAGGCGATTTTGACATCCGTATAGCAAACGCCGCAGCCTTTCACTTTGATTAAAAGGTCTTCATTCCCAATGGTCGGAAGGGGTACATCGTCCTTCCGAAGAGGTTTATTAAATTCCCTGAGAATCATGGCTTTCATATTTTTCCCCGATCCCGGTCATTCGAATTTCATCTTTATTATATTCCCAGATAAACTCTTATGACTTCCTGATTTTTCTGAATCTCAGCAGGGGTTCCGGAGGCGATCTGCTCGCCGAAATTCAAAACAATGATCCAGTCCGAAATTCCCATGACTGCTTCCATATTGTGTTCAACGACCAATATCGTTTTCCCCTGCTTCACCAGATCCTGAATGAGCTGCAGCATCCGCTCTACTTCTCCCAGGGGAAGTCCGGAGGCAGGTTCATCAAGCATCAGCAGTTCGGCATCTGTAGCCAAGACTCGGGCCAGGGATAAAAGTTTCTGCTCCCCGTAGGACAGGTTCTCCACCAGCTCATCGGATTTGGCCTCTAATTCAGCGAGGCGTAGAAGCTCGTGGGCCTTTTGCAGGTCGGCCCTCTCCTCTCCCGTTAAAGTCCGCCCCCCTAAGAGGGCATGAAGGACCTGTTCCCCTTTGCGGTGCTGCAGGCCCATGAGGACATTTTGTAAAGCCGTGAGTTTCTGGAAAAGGCGGAGGTCCTGAAAAGTCCGGGCGATCCCCCTATTGACAATTTTATGAGGGGAGAGGCGAGTGATGTTCTTCCCTTTAAAGAGGATCTCGCCCCTATCCAGGGGCAACTGTCCGGAGATGAGATTAAAGACCGTAGTTTTCCCCGCTCCATTAGGGCCAATTAGACTGGTAATTTCCCCTTGCTCCATATGAAAGGAGAGATTCCGTACTGCGCTCAAGCCCCCAAAATTTTTATGCACGCCAATGAGTTGAAAATAATGATCCGCTGCCTGCAAAGGACTATCCTCTCCTGGCCCTGTACTCCGGCAAGAGCCCCTGCGGGCGGAAGCGCATGAAGATTACCAGAAGGGCCCCGTAAATCATTTGCCGGAGGGGGGCCGCAACGGTTTCGGCGACCTGAAAGAATTTCAAAAGCTCGGGCAAACTGATCAGCAGCAAGGCGCCCAGGGCGGACCCGAAGATGTTACCAGTACCGCCGATGATCACGATGGCCAGCATGAAGATGGAGTCATGGATCGTAAAACAAAAGGGATCGATGAAACTGATGGCTGTCGCATAAAGGCTTCCGGCGACCGCGGCAATGGAGGACCCTACCACAAAGGCGACGACTTTGAAGCGGTTCACATTCTTCCCCAGGGAGGAGGCGGCCACTTCATCTTCGCGAATGCCTTTCAGGATTAAACCGAATCGTGATCGCGTAATTCGCCAAATCAAAAATACACAGACGCAGGTGACGAAACTGGCTAAAATCAAATAAGACCGATAGGTCGCGAATTTATAGCCGAAGATCTGCGGACGGGGAATCCCGGAAAATCCGTAGGGGCCATTGGTGAGGGAGACCCAATTGAGCAATATATTATAAAGAATGATCTGCAGTCCGAAGGAGGCGATGATGTAATGCTCCCCTTTCACTCGCAATGAAGGAAGGGCCAGCAGTGCACTGACCATGCCGGCAATCGCCACTCCTAAGGGAATGGTCAGGAGAAAATTCATGCCCAGGCTGGTGATCAGGAGTGTTGTCGTATAGGCCCCAATCGCCATGAAGCCGGCATGGGCCATGGAAATAAGACCGGTGAAGCCCATCAGCAGATTTAGGGAAACCGCCACAATGACATATATTTCCACCAAGATCAGGATATAAAAAATATAGTCCATGCTCTACGTTCTTAGGTCTTTTTCAACAGGCCGGTCGGCCGGAATAGAATGAAGATCACTAAGATGCCAAAGGCGATGGAGGATTTCCATTCGGAAGGGATTTTCCATATTCCCATATTTTCCGCTATGCCCAACAGGAATCCTGCCAGGGCCGTCCCCGAGTAATTGCCGATCCCACCCACAAGGACCGCGATGACCGCAATGAGCAAGGCCATGATTCCCGAGTTAGGGTCGATCCCCATATCCATCGTTGCCAGAATCGCAGAGATGCCCGCGAGTGCCGAACCGATCCCGTAGGCCAAGAAGCGAATATGAGCCGGATCAATGCCCACCATCTCGGTCATTTCCGGATCACTTTCCAGCGCCCGGATCGCTTTGCCCATTTTGGTCCTCTGAGTAAAAATCAGCAGAACGCCCCATAGGCCAAAGCTAATGGCGATGATGATCAGTTGCAGGGAAGTTACCCAGATTCCTCCCAGGGAGATTCCTTTGCGAATCGTCTCCGCCACAGGAAGGACGCGGGGATCACTGCGCCAAAGGATAATCATAAAATTCTGCAGGAGGATGAAGAGGCCCAGGGAACTCAAGAGGATCTCCATGGACGAAGCCCCCACCCCGCGCAAGGGCCGATAGATCAGTCCCTCAATCGCCATCCCTAAAAGAATGGCCGCCAGAAGCGAAAGGACGATCGAGACCGCCAGAGGGATTTGCCAGAATACGTGGAACTGAAAAGCCAGATAGCCGGCCATGCTGTAAACGGCGCCGTGGGCAAAATGAAAGGTTCGGGTGGCGGAATAGATGATCCCAAAGCCTAATCCCAGAAGGGCGTAGACACTGCCCGCAATGATCCCATTGGCGATTAATTGTAAGAACAACATGAAACTGGTCTACTCCCCTCTCCTGCTGGAGATCTTTCCGCCGCCCGTCTTTTCTCCCTCATTTATAGGGAACAAAATTTCCCCCCCGGACCACCAGGAACCTACAGGGCAAGTCTACCATCCCATCCTTGTCGAAGCTAATCTGGCCTATGATGGTATCCCAGTCTTTAATCGTAAGCAGGTATCTCGAGATTTCTGTACCGGTCTTCGCCCCGCTGGCCATCGCTTTGGCAAAAAGGATGCCGGCAATATAGGAGTTGGCAGAATAGACGGTGGGCATGACCCCAAAGGCTTTCTGGAAGCGTTCGCCAAATCCCCTCATCAAGGGAGTACCGGCGACTGGATCATAAGGAAAGGCCACTGCGTAAAACCCTTCGGCCGCATCCCCAGCAATCTTCAGAGTTTCGGGAGCATTGGTGGCGATCGTTCCCGTCCAGGGAGTCTTGATGCCAAACTCCCGCGCCTGTTTTACCGCCCGGCCGCACTCGTTGGCATGGCCAGCAAAATAAACCACGTCGGGGTTTTGGGCCCGAATCTTGGCCAATTGGGTCCGATAATCGGTGGCCCCGAGGTCATAGATCTCCTTCCCGGCGATTTTTCCGCCCAGGTCGCTGAAGACTCGTTCGAAGATGTCCCTGGCCCCGTGGCCGTACTCATTGTTCACGTAGAGAATGGAAGCAGTCTTCGCCTTCAGTTCCGTGAAAGAAAACTGGGCCGACGCTTTACTTTCTGTGGCCGTCCCCGGGATGAGGCTGAAGACATAGGGTTTGCCCACTTCGCGGATCTTCGGATGCGTGGCGGCTGTGTTCATCAATACGACCTTGTTCTGTTGGGCAATGGGAGCCAGGGCGAGCACAACGCTGGACCCGACGGTCTCGAAATACTGCACTTTGTCGATGTTGATTAGTTTATTGAGGCCGGCCAGGGCAACCCGAGGGATGTTCTGCCCGTCCTCGGCTACCAACTCAATTTTGCCGTCCTTGATCATCCCGGTTTTTTCGATATCCTCCAAGGCCAGTTTAAACCCCCGCAGGGTATATTCCCCATGCTGGGGAATCGCCCCCGTGATACAGGCCACGGTACCGAATTTGTATACTTCGGCGCCCTGGGAAATATGGAATCCAGACAGCGATCCCAATAACGAAACTACTAAGACAACACCCCATCTTTTCATTTTTCCTTACCTCCTTTCCTGGAAATATTCTTCATTGTTTCCCCCTCCCCTAGAGACCGTGTCGTAATTCGTCATGCCCGCGAAGGCGGGCATCCAGTTAGCTCAAATCATTAAGAAATCTCAATACCTGGATTCCCGCTTCCGCGGGAATGACAGGCTTTCTTCCCATTGCAACACAGTCTCCTTGGAGGGAGG
>CAYQWO010000293.1:0-4985 GCA_964421095.1 uncultured Syntrophaceae bacterium | reverse complement strand
TATTGTAAAAATTGGCCGGGCTACAGGCTATATTGATAAAACCGGGAGGTATATGCGAATTCTGTAAATCAAGCCTATTTCTTAGGGGGGCCTTCATTTCCATATGAAACAGCCCTTTTCTGCTGGGGGGAGGGGCTGTTTCTTTTAGCCCCGCTGGCCCCATTCCTCCTGCCCGCTTATTCCTTGATCTCGATCCGGATCAATCCTTCCCCTCTGTTGGAAGGGGTGGTTTTTTTGACCATAATGCTCAGGTCCCTCGTCAGGGCGGCCGGTTCCTCAACTTTTTTAAAGATTGTCCCCTCTTTAGAAAAATCAATTTCGGTCATCGCTATCGGATTTAAGGTGGCGATGGCCCGTACGACTTCGATCCCCTGCGGTCCTGAAACAGTAATGGCGTACCCGTCATGCTTGCCAGGGATGGAATAGACCTTGTCCGCAAGAACTTTGCTTCCCCCCGAAAAACGGTTCGGGTAAAGGATATGGACCTTTCCGCTGGTTCCGACATCCACCAGGGTTACGTAGCAGTCTATGTTGGTCTTGAAATGCAAGGTCATTGTTTCACCGGTCTTATAAGTTGGCTTGTCGCTCCACAACTCCACCTTGATCTCCCCTTCTCTCACTGGCTCCGTCTCCATCTTTTTCCTCAGGAGGATTTTCTCCTGTTCTTTATCCTTCTTGACCTTTACTCCTTCGCCCCATAAAACCTTGCCGCTCTCCGTATCAATCCCCTTGGCGGCGATGTCCATCGCCTCCCCGGCCTCCGAAAGATTCCCGGTGATCAGCACATCGATTCCCAGAAGGCTCCCCACTTTCCTGGCGGTAGAAGAATCAACCACCCCCGAAAGATTCAGCTGCCATTCTTGAGCCAGCTGGTAGAAATTCTGTCTATTGATTACATGAAAATCTTTTTGCGGGGCAACCTTGGATAACTCGATTTCAATTTTATTGGCGATTCCCCGGGAATAGGGATCGATTTCTCCTCTCATACCTACAAAATCACCCACCCCAATATTTTTCCCTTTCATCTCTTTGGAGGCCGCAAGGGATTTAATTATCAGATTGATCCCGTCCTCCTGATCCATCCAGGCGGAACCTTTCGGCATTGTCTGACAGCCCAAGAAAAAAATCACCGCAAAAAGAAGCCATATTCTCTTCATTTGTCCTCCCTATGCAATCAAAGACCCATTCATCAGGACACAGATTTTCGCAGATACCACTGAAAGGATTTCTTGTATGTTAATTTTTAATACTTATCCTGTCAATCAGCGTTAATCTGCGTCCTATGTTGTTTCTATTTCCAATCCCCTGTAAGATAAAAGGGAGCCCAGAAAAAGGGAGCCGCGAACTCTTTGGTCTTGCTCATCTCCACCTGGGCTTTCTGCAAGGCCTCGTCCTTTGTCATTCTTTTCAGATTTCTGTAGAATGAATCCATCAATTTTGCCGTGGAGACATCGCTTACACTCCACAGGCTGGAAAGAATCGACGCGGCCCCGGCATAAATAAACGCCCGGTTCATACCAATGATCTCATCCCCCGAAGCGATCAGGCCAAGCCCGGTCTTGCAGGCGCTCAAGGTAACCAGGTAGGGCCGGAGATTCAGGGAGAAGATCTCCTGGGCTTCCAGTCGGCCATCTCCCTTCTGATCCCGGGCTAACCGGATACTGGAATAGAGCGGGTCGAGGTCGCTGAACTCGGCATGGCAGGCAAAATGGATGAGGTCATACCCTCCGGTCTCTTTTTTGGCCACTTCTTCGGAAGCGTCTTTCCTCAGGTAGATCCTGGCGGAGGGGAAAATACCGGCAATCCCTTCAACCTCTTTCTCCGCAAAAGGCAAATCATACGCCGGGTCTCCCAGGTCCGGGTTTCCGAAGGCAATAATCTTTTCGCCCCGTGTTCTTCTCTTATCCAAGGAATATTTTAGCACCGAGGCGCTGGGAGAATAGAAAATCGGATATTCTTCGATTAAATACCGCTCTCCTGAATGCAACACGTGAAAGGGCAGATAATGCAGCACATTGTATGGCACGATCCCCAACCTCTGCCCGCTGATCTTGTTCTTCACCGGCCGAACCAATAGATCATACAATTCCCTGGAAAGGACCTTTTCTTTTTCTCTGTCCCGAGCGATTATGGCTTCCCGGAAATTTCTGACTTTTTCCTTGAGTTCATCCTTCTTCAAAGAAACTTCCTGGACAGTGACGCCCTTCTGGCCCAGCACCCAGATAAATATTTTCTCACCCGATAGAAAATACTCCAGCAGCGCTGCATCCGATGGCAAGATCTCCCTTATTCCCCCGTAACTCAGATAAGAAGCCTGGATCAAAGAAGCCAGTTCAGGTTCTTCCCGTTTGATTTTCAATATCAGGTCCCTGTATTTCCCGATGGCCCTTCCCAGCTCGGGCGTTGTTCGTACCGCCAGGGCATTCATATCGGCTCCCTTTCTCTCCGTCTCCCTGGCTTTCCATTGCGCTTCCGCAAAGGATTCCCGGATTAGGGCCTCTTCTCTCAGCAGCCCCTCCCCTCCCTTAAAAATCACTTCTTTGGTGGCCAGCAAATCCAACAAACTCCTGGCCTTCGCTCTTTCCAGGGCCTCAAAACCCTTTTCCGGCCCATACAATTCCAAAGAGAGCTGGATGAAATCATCGTAGATGAGCTGTTTGTTCGCCTGGAAGAGCCGCTTGTTCAGGTCTGTCTCCATGATCGCGCGTAGAGATTCAATGTTCTCAAGGGCTCCCTGGTAGTTTTCGTAGGACAGTTCTTTGAAAAAACGAATCAGAAGGTAGAGATTGCTGAGGGCCGTCTCCTTGTCTGTGGTACTGGCCAGCGCAGCAATGATCCCGTTAAATTTTTCCCCGGAATTGCTTCCCAACAGGGAATTCAACACGGCTGTTTTTTCCCGGTTCTTTTCTAACATGTCCTTTTTCATCTGCAGAAGTTTTGCAGCGTCCTTTTCGGATTGAATCGCTTTTACCTTATCTTCCAGCTGCCGGGCCTCCTCATAGAGGGACCTGGCCAATATACTGCGGATATGCCATTTCAATTCCTCCAGGTCTCCGGACTCTATCCGGCGGAGGTTTCTCTGGAAAATTTCTGCGCCGCGCTTATAATCTCCTTCGTTGACATACGAATAGGCGATGAGGCCTTCGGCGATTACATCCCCGTAGTTCAATCTGGCCCTTTTAAAGTATTCCCTCGACCTCTCCAAGAACTCTCTCCCTTTGCGAATTTGTCCCGTACTGCGGTAGGAATCCCCTACGCAAAGGGTGATAAATCCCAGCCCTTCAAAATAACTGACCTGTTCTCTCTCCGGGGCCAGGCTCACAGCTTTTAAGATATTATTGAAGTGCCCGATCGCCCTTTCCCCTTCCTTGATCGCCTCCTGGAAGTCGCCCTTCAGGTAGTAGATCGTCGTCCTGGCCCCTTCGGCCGACGTCACGGCTTTAATCAGGATTACATCCGGTGGCAGTCCGGGATTCTTCATGGCGACGTCGATGACCGCTTCTCTGTCCTTCCCGGCAAACAATTTTTCTCTGTTCTTGAAAATAATGTCCAGGGCCTTATGGGCATGATCCAGCCCTCTTTCATAATTCCCCAGCCGCCCTTCAATCGCACTGAGTCGGGCGTAGGTGACTGAGGTAAAGTCCCCCCGGGGATAGGTCGACACCGCCTCCCTCATCAGCCGTACGGCCTCGGGGTATCGGCCCAGCTCGGCGCTCAGCCAGCCCAGCTGGCTGAGCGCCCTCGTCGCCTCTTCCATCCTGCCTTGACTCTTGGCCGTATTTATGATTTCCCGGTAGGCGAGAATGGCTTCTTTATGGTGGCCGTTGAAATAGAGCTTCTCAGCCTTATTGAAATCTGCCGAAAATCTCGGGTCGGGCCGAAAGACCCCTTCAGTTATTCGGGCCGATGAAAGGTAGCCGCCGGATTCCGCGTAAGCAGACAGCAGATCATCATCCCTGACTTCAAAACCGATCTTTTTGAAGGCTTCTTTGCCAATTTTGCTGAATGCCTCTTCCTGGGAATGATTTCCCAGGTTTCCATAGGCCCGGCTGGTCGCCGCCGCCGCAATGCCCATCCCCCTGAAAAATTCCACCCTATCCCCCCGCTGGGCTAGTTTCATCAGCGAGCTTAACTGGTCAAAATGCTTAAGGGCCCTTTCTCCCGATTCCACGGTCTTTTTATCATCACCTCTTAGTAAGTAGTGGACCGCCAGGGAGGATTCAGCCATAACCACAGTTTTGATCATATCCACATCCGGGGGATACCCATGGTGGGTGATGGCATAGTCGATAATCTTATCCCGATCATCCGTTTTGGCTCTGGACTGCCATTTGTTGGCAATCAGGGTCAAGGCTTTCCCCACCGCCAGAATGCCTTCCTGGGTATTCATGGATTTCGAATCGATTACGGCCAGCTTGGAATAAAAAAGGGCGGCATCGATTCCATTGGCCTCGGCGATCTGAATGGCCTCCTTCATCTCCCTTTCCCCATCTTCCAGCCTCATCGATTCGGCGTAGGCCCATCCCAGGAGGCTCTTCAGGTGGGCGATCTCCCTTTTATCCCCCCCTTTCTCGGCTTCCTGGAGTGCTGTTTTAAAGGCTGCGATGGCTTGAGCAAATTTCCATTCCAGCAAAAGATTCTCCCCTTCTTTCTGCCTTTTGGAAATATATTGTTGCCCAGCGCACGCTGTCAGCAACAAGAAGATAAAGAATAGAAGGAAGATCTCCCTTAGAAATAGAGCAAGCTTACAGTCTTTCTTTTTGGTGCCCTGAATCATTTTTGCCGAAGCCCCTATCTCTTTTAATCGAATCATGAAACTCCCACTTCCACAAGCTATTTCATGGCTCAATCTTTGTCAAGCTCATCGGCTTGCCCATTCGGCTACTTGAAAAGTTTTACGATTATAAAGCGAATCTTAATAACTAGGATAGGGCAAAGCCCGCTAAGGAAAAGGGCAAGATTCAAGATTCCTTAAAGCCAACGAG
>CAYQWO010000292.1:0-5002 GCA_964421095.1 uncultured Syntrophaceae bacterium | reverse complement strand
CTTTCGTCATCCTCATCCTGGGCGGTATGGGAAGCATCCCCGGAGCCATCATTGGGGGATTCATCATGGGGCTGGTGGAAAGCCTGAGCGGCGGATATATTAGCACTTCGTATAACGAAGTCTTTTCCTTTGGCGTTTTGGTTACTGTGCTGGCGGTCAGACCTACAGGATTATTTGGGGCGAAATAATGGAAACTCCAGCCAGACTTTTTTCCACCCGAAACCTAATCGTCCTTCTATTGATCATCTTCGCCTTCACCATCCCGTTCTATGTAACCAGCAGGTTTATTCTTCATATCTTGATCATGTGCTGCATTTGGGCCATGGCCGCGACTTCGATGAACCTGATCATGGGGTATACCGGACAGGTTAACCTCGCCCACGGAGCATTCTTTGGCATTGGGGCCTACAGCGCTGGGTTGCTGATCCTGAAATTAGGGATCAATTTCTGGCCCGCTCTGATTCTGGCCTGCGCCATCACCGTATTCCTCGGCTTCCTGATCGGCCTGCCTGCCCTACGAACCAAGGGTTCTTATTTTGCCATCGGGACGATGTGCTTCAACGTAATCGTCACCGTGATCATCGATAGCTGGGAGGACCTAACCGGAGGAGCGCGGGGGCTCCTCGGGATCCCCCGGCCTGCCCCCATCCCCCTGCCTTTTGGAAAAGAGATAACCTTTACATCCATTGCCGCAAATTATTATCTTATTCTTATTTCCCTCTTATTAACGATCCTGATTATCTACCGGATCGTTCACTCCATGATGGGCAGAACTTTTATGGCGATTCGAGGAAACGAGGAATTGGCCGAGTCCCTCGGGATGAGCGCCATGAGGGCCAAGCTATGGTCGTTCTTAATCAGCACTTTCTTTGCCGGATGGGCTGGTGTTCTTTATGCTGCCTATATTGGCTTTCTCAGCCCGGAGATATCCGACTATCACGTAACTTTCGAGCTTTTGATTTACTGCCTTATCGGCGGCATGGGAACGATGGCTGGACCTTTAATCGGAGCTTTTATCCTGACCGTCATCAGCGAGCTTCTCCATGGCGTTGCTGTTCCCCGTCTGGTTGCTTACGGATTTGTATTAATCATCATCATGATCTTCCTCCGCGGGGGAATCATGGGTGGGGTTAAAATGCTTTGGCTAAGCTTGAGCAGAAAGGGTGGGAGATGAGCGAGAAGCTGCTCGAGGTGAAAGGCATTAGTAAGGATTTCGGCGGGCTGCGGGCAATTGATGACCTTGATTTTCACATTGGCGAGGGAGAAATTTTCAGTATCATCGGCCCCAATGGTTCGGGGAAAACAACTCTGTTCAATGTCATCACCGGCTTCTATCCCGCCACCAGAGGAAAGGTGATTTTTAAAGGGGAAGATATCACGAATCGTAAGCCATTTACGATTGCCCAAAAAGGGATTGCCCGTACCTTCCAGCTCACCACTGTCTTCACCCGGGATACTGTTCTTGACAACCTGATTATCGGTCATCGGCTGCGAATCAGGGCGGGTCTCGTTGGGACTATATTTGGGAGCCACAGCATTCAGGAGGAGGAAAGGAGATGCCGGGAGAAGGCCGAAGAGATACTCGAATTCATAGAATTAACTCGGCAGAGGAATATAATTGCCGGCAACCTAACGCAGGAAGCCCAAAAAAGGCTCTCCATCGGTATGGCCCTGGCGACTGACCCTACGTTACTTTTGCTGGATGAGCCCACCGGCGGCGTAAATTTTAAGGAGATTCGCAGTCTCATATCCCTCATCGAGAAGATCAAAGAGAAAAAAGTCACTGTATGCCTCATCGAACACAAGATGAAGGTAGCCATGGATATCCCCGACCGGGTAATGGCCCTTAACTACGGCCGCAAGATAGCCGAGGGTTCGCCCAAGGAAGTGAGCCAGGATAAAAGGGTAATTGAAGCCTACCTGGGGAAGAGCTATGCTGCTTAAAATGCGAGATGTGGAAACTTACTATGGACCGGCACAGGCTTTGAAGGGAATATCCCTGGAAGTTCAGAAGGGGGAGCTGATCACCATTCTCGGAGCCAACGGAGCCGGGAAAACAACCCTTCTCCGCACAATTTCCGGGTTGAATGAGCCCAGAAGAGGAACGATTGAGTTTGCCGGAAAGAGGATAGAGCGCATGAGCCCTGATGACATCGTTAGGTTAGGCATCTCCCATTGCCCAGAGGGCAGGAAGCTCTTTCCCCAAATGACGGTTTTTAAAAATCTAACCCTGGGCGCCTATGTTCGCCGGGCGGACCCGCAGGGGATAAGACAAACGATGGAAGAGGTCTTCGACCTTTTCCCGGTACTCAAAGAGAGGCAAAAGCAGTTAGCCGGAACCTTGAGCGGCGGGGAGCAGCAGATGTTGGTTATCAGTCGGGGCTTAATGTCTAAGCCAGAATTACTGATGCTGGATGAGCCCTCACTGGGACTGGCCCCGCTACTCGTAGACCGGATCTTTGAGGTCATAAGGGATATTAACCAGCGGGGGACAACCATCCTTCTCGTGGAACAAAACGCCGCGATTGCCCTGAGCATCGCGACCCATGGCTACGTGCTGGAAACCGGTGAGGTCGTGCTTGCCGGGGAAGCCAAACGGCTGCTCTCTGAGGAAAAAGTAAAACAGGCTTACCTGGGATTATGAGCTCGATTTAGACCAATTTCCTATCGTCTTGATATTGGTCCGGTTTTCCCATAATCTGCTCTACTTCTTTTTACCCAATCGGCGCTACAAAAAGAGTATAGGGGATAACGTAGGTTCTGAGTGAACTTACGGTTAATGGCTTGAAGCGGAGGTGTTGCTGACTCCAGCAGGTTGCAAAAGGGTTGGGGGGCCGGTGCATCTGGATCGGGCCTGGCTAAATATTGGATATTGCGCAAGAACACCATGAAAAACGGTTATCCTTAGCACGGCATTTTTGACCCCCAAGTCATCCTTCTAAGACGTTAGAAAGGCAAAAGTGAAACGCTGCTATTTTCCCGGTTATTCTGGGGCACATCTTATGAGGTTGATTTTGGAAGGCGGAAAAGACCCAGCCATGGAGGCAGATCTTTTTCAAAATCAGAGAGTCGGCTAGGTCCGACCCGGAAGATTAAGAAGAACCAGCCGTACCCTCTCCACCTGATTCAATAGCCCATCCAATCCCTCAGCACCCTGCAAAAACCATGATTTTTATCTCTTCCGCCATCGGAAGCGAGGCGCGGGATCGGGGCCCGTTAGGGACCGAGGCCGAAAAGGGTAAACATTTTATTCTTTTGGACTAATTCTTCCATTTCTGCTTCGGCCGGACGCCTCTGGAAACGGCTGGCCGCATCCAGGACTGTAGGCAAGAGATCGACATCTCCCACCGTGTTGAGAAATAGATCCGGGTGGCCCAGAACCCAGTGGACCGCCTTATCTATGTCCGCCCGATCTTCGAGCGGCTGGTACCAGCAACTGCGGTTTTTGGGAACGCCCCCCCAGGGGCCGCGCGCAATGGAATTGATGGTTTGAATGGCTACGTTCCTTTCCCGGCACGTGCGCACCACCGCCTCAAAATCCCTTCGGTATATTTCATTCTGGTGCATCACATAGTTGTAGGGCATAAGGACTGCGTCAAAGTCGAAGCGCTGAAGACTGCGCTTGTGCATGGCGGCGATCGTCCACCCATGACCTGTGACCCCGATGAACCGGGCCAGGCCCTGTTCCCGCGCCTCGACTGTCGCCTCCAGCGCTCCTCCAGCCCCGAGGGCCCTATCCCACTCATCCGGATGATAAAGGGCATGAAGTTGGATCAAATCGACCTGATCCACCTTTAAACGTTCAAGGGAGCGGCGGATCTCTTCGCGGGCCTCCTGGTAGGTCCGTTTCTTGGTCTTGGTGGCCAGGAAGAAGTCCTTGCGGTGGCGACCCATCCAGGTCCCGATGAGGTCCTCGGCATTCCCATAGCGGGGGGCGGTATCGATGTGGTTCACCCCATACTCCAGCAGAATGTCCAGCGCGCGGTCCGCTTCCATCTTGCCAGCCTCCATCAGGGCGGCGGCCCCGAAAATTGTTACCGTGCTCATGTGCCCGGTTCGGCCAAAGGGTCTTTTCTCAATCAATGCATGATCTCCTTTCCACCGATTTCCTTCATTCCCCAGACATTATAGTGCATGCGCATTAAAATTTCACCTTTCTGGAGACCTGCAAAAGAGTCAAACCAGACCTCTGCTAAGAGTAAAATTTTGAGGATGTTCACAAAGATCAGGAAGGTGGTGACTAGGTTGACTTACTATGATAGAAGTTGCCAGAATACCAAAGGTATGGCTCGTCAGGCTAGGCTGGATTAGGTACTCTGCACCACGTGATCATCAAAGGAATTGAAAAGCGCGCATCTTCAATTGCCACCAATTTCTTGATAAAGGGGGCTTAGGGGAAAGAGGAAGCCAAAGGCGAGCCCTTTTCGGAAGCTGACGTGCAAAGGAGGGGAGAAAGCCTTCGGAAAGGATTTGTTACCAGGTGAGGATCGATGGATGAAAGCCAGTAAAGGCCAGGGATTGATTTACATTGATTTATTATTTTTGGAAAGTTAGAATAAATTTCGAAGGATGGAGGAGGATCCATATATGCCCAAGAAGTTGGATAGACGGCTGTTGAAACAGACCTTATATGGATATCAACTGGTGAATCGCTTCACGGAAGCGGAAAGGCGTTCATGGCTGGAACATCTGTCTCTCGAAGAGGCACGCCAAATTTTCGATGACTTACACCAGAACGCTGATGACTGGAAGAAGGACGGCGGCGATTTGGAGACCTTAGAAAGACGTCGACTAGCTGGGAAGATGAATGGACGCCGGATCAATCTTCTTCTGGCCAAGAAGCGGGGACTAGTTTGAACCCTCGTTTTGATGCTGCTTGGGAAATTCATACCTTTCTGACCGAAAATAAGATTGCTTACGCCATCATAGGCGGAACCGCATTACCACGCTGGGGCGAGCCCCGGTTCACCAAAGATGTGGATTTGGTAGTAAGGACCCCCTC
>CAYQWO010000291.1:0-5062 GCA_964421095.1 uncultured Syntrophaceae bacterium | reverse complement strand
TTCATGATCTCTTCTGGCGAGCGGCCCCCGTAATCATAGAATCCGCGGCCACTCTTGACACCCAGCTTCCCCTGGGCGACGAGCCGGTCTATACTTTTCGATCTTCCAAGTGGCTTCGGCGGCTCGTACAGGCGGTTGCTGATAATCTTTTGGGCCAAATCCAGGCCTGTAAAATCCATGCGTTTAACCAAACCCAGGATGGGAATCCGCAGGCCGAAACTGGCCTTGGTCGCCTCATCGATGTCCTCGGGAGTGGCGTAGCCGTTGTCCAGAAGAAATAATACCTCACTGCCCAGCGCGCTTTGCAGCCGGTTGGCGATAAACCCCGGCAGGAATTTGGAAAGGACGATGGGTTTTTTCCCCAGCTTGATCAGGAGGGCCTTGACTACCTCCACAGTCTCCTGAGCAGTCTTGGGTCCCCGGACGATCTCCACCAGGGGGACGATATGCGGCGGAGCAAACCAGTGAGTGATCAGCACCTTCTCCGGTCGTTTGGTCTCCACAAATTGAAAGATGTCCATGTAGGAGGTATTGCTGGCCAGGATGGCTTCTGGAGGGCAGATTCTGTCGAGGGTTTGAAACATCTCTTTTTTAGCCCCGGCGTCTTCTATGATCGCCTCGACGACGAAGTCAGCATTTTCCCCGGCTTCCGCAATTTTTGTAGTGGTTTGAATCCGCCTGAGCACGGAGGCTTGCTGCCCCTTCTCCAAGACCCCGAGCTCTACCAGAGTCCGCAAGTTGGAGGCGATCAGGCTCAGGGCCTGGGAGAGGATCTCCTCTTTGAGGTCATTCAGCCAGACCTTGTAGCCGCCTTGCGCGAAGGCCTGAGCCAGCGAATGTCCCATGGTGCCCGCGCCAACAATGGTCACATGGCGAATTTCTTTCATAGCGCCTTTTCCTTTATTGGGACGCAGATTTGCGCAGATGGCCGCAGATAATGCCTTTAGGAATAAAATCCTGAAAATCTGCGTGCATCTGCGTCCAGTTAAATTCCGTTAATTTTTAGATCGCCCTTCCGGCAAAAGCCCCTTCGTGGATCGCCTGATAAACTTTCCGGGGCTCCACGCAGTCGCCAATCACGTAAACATCCTTGAAGCTCTCTCTCAAGGGCTTGAGCAACTCCTGATTGGATGCCAGGCCCAGGGCCAGGATTACCGAATTTGCGGCGACTTCCTGCTTATTCCAATCGCGGCTAACCAGCCGGACATAACCGTTCTCGATTCTCTCCAGTTTCCAGTTGGTTAGGATCTGGACTCCCCTCTCTTTTAACAGCTGCAAAAGGGTTAGGCGGGAGCGCATCTCCAGGTCCGTCGCCAGCTCACCGAGCATTTCCACCAGAGTCACTTTTTTCCCCAAAGAGGCGAGGTATACGGCGATCTCGCATCCCATGGCCGCCCCGCCAGCCACAACCACTCTATCCCCGGCTTTAAATTCTCCGGAGAGCAACTCGGCAAAGGTGGCCACAAAGGGCTTGCCGGTCCCGGCAATATCTGGCGTGCGCACCGCGGACCCGGCGGCAAGCACCACAGATTCTGGCTTGAGCTCTTTGATAAATTCCGGGGTCGCCCGATGATTCAGCAGGATTTCCACCCCCAACTTGGCCACCTGTGACTTGAGGTATTCCAAAAAACTCCTCAGCTCGGCTTTGAAATCCGGAACCGTGGCATACCGTAGGAGTCCCCCGAGCTCTTTTTCTTTTTCGATCAACGTCACCCGGTGTCTTCGCAGAGCCAGGACTCGGGCGGCTTCCATCCCCGCCGGGCCCCCTCCAATGACACAGACATGTTTGGCCCGGGAAACAGGATGGAGTCGCATCTGTCGTTCCCGCCCGACTTCGGCGTTGATGGCGCAACGTTGGGTCTTGTTCTGGCGTATGCGGCCGCTGCATCCCTGATTGCAGCGCAGGCAGGTGCGGATGTCCTCCAGTTGGCCAGAATGAATCTTTTTGGGAAGTTCGGGGTCAGCAATCAGAGCCCGCCCCATGACGATCAAATCCGCTCGATTTTTCTGGAGCGTCTCTTCGGCCAGGTCGGGGTCATGAATGGCTCCCACCGCCATAACCGGAATTTTCACGGCCCTCTTGATTCCTTCGGCCAGCGGAAGAAGATAGCCTTTGGGGAGATACGTGGGCATGATAGAGTACTGTCCGCTCTCGGGAACCCCAGCCGATACGTGGAGGTAATCAATGCCCCTTTCCTCAAGCCTTTTGGCGAAGGCTTTCGTCTCCGGGAGCGTGACGCCACCCTCGACGAACTCCTCGCCACTCATCCGGTAGCCCACCAGGTAATCATGGCCTACCCTGGACCGCACCCGGTCCAGCGTCTCCAGGGCGAAAAGACCTCGATCTCTGCCGTACTTATCCGTCCGTCGGTTGGTATAAGGGGAAAGGAACTGGGCCATCAGGTAGCCGTGGGTGCCGTGAAGTTCCACGCCGTCAAACCCCGCGGTTTTGGCCCTGCGCGCCGCTTCGGCAAAAGATTCGATCGTGGCCTCGATTTCTTCGAGGGTCATTTCCCGGGCCATCTCCCCTGTGGAGCTGGGCATGGCTGAGGGAGCGATGGGTTGGCGACCCATGAATTTGGCCGATGTGCAGCGTCCCCCATGGCAGATTTGCAGAATGGCCTTGGCCCCCCACTCTTGCATGGCTTCGGCCAGGTCTCCCAGCCCGGCGATGAGCTGGTCGTCATAGGCCCCCAATTGTCCCGGGTTCGCCTTGCTCTCTTTATCATCGATATAGCAATATTCAACGATAATGAGGCCTACGCCGCCCTTGGCCCGTTCCGTGTAATAATCGATGAGTTTCTGGGACACGATCCCGTCCGGATCGCAGAGACGCGACAGCATCGGGGCCATCACGATGCGGTTGCGCAGCTCAATATTCTTCAAACGAAATGGCTGCCTTAATTTTTTTATTTCCATTCCCTCCTCTTTTTGTGGCATCTACCCCCTCCGCAGTTTAAAAGATTTCTTCATGGGGTGAAAATGATCCCCCTCACTCCTTCCCTCTTCCCTTATTTTTCCGGCCCTTTCTTCCGCGGGGGAATATGGACGGCTCGGCCATCGACGTCCAACGCCGCTTCCATCATCGCCTCCGTGAGCGTGGGATGGGGATGGATGGCCTGGGCCATATCCGGAGCCGTACCTTCGAGGCCCATGACCGTGACAGCTTCACCGATCAGGTCCGTGGCGTGGGGTCCAAAGATATGGACGCCGAGGATCTCGTCATACTTGGTTTCGGCGACAATCTTGATAAATCCACTCCGCTCCCCGAGGATCGTGGCTTTTCCGTTGGCTGCGAAAGGAAACCTTCCCACCTTTAGCTCGTACCCAGCCTCTTTAGCCTGCGTTTCGGTCAGGCCTACGGCGGCTACTTCTGGAAGAGTGTAAACGCAGCGGGGAACGACCCGGCTGTCCATATACGCCTCATGCCCCAGGGCGTTTTCCGCAGCCACTTGCCCTTGGGCCATGGCGAAATGCGCCAGGAGCCACTGTCCAGTCACATCTCCGATGGCATAAATACCCGGGACATTGGTCTCCAACTTCTCGTTGACTTCGATCCCTTTCTTGCCGAAACGCACTCCCGCTTGCTCCAGACCCAATCCCTCCACGTTCGGCCCCCTCCCCACAGCTACCAGGACATATTGGGCTTCGAAGGTTTTCTCCCCTTCCCCCGCGATGGCCACCACTTTCCGCTTCCCCTCTGACCCTTCGCCAATCTCTCTCACCTGGCAGCCGGTCAGGGTCTGAATCTTAAAGCGCCTGAGGGATTTATCCAGGGAGGAGGCCACCTCCGGGTCTTCGCTGGGCAGGATCTGCGGCAGCATTTCTAATATCGTGACCTTCGCCCCCAGGGCCGCATAGATGGTTCCAAACTCCAGCCCGATCGGCCCGGCCCCGATGATGACCATGGATTCGGGGATTTGAGTCAATTGCAAAGCTCCGTTGCTATCGATGACCCCGGGCAGCTTCGCCCCGGGAAGGGGAAGGTTGGCAGAGACTGAGCCAGTGGCAATGATGATCTTCCGGGCCTGAAAAGTAAGCTTCTGCTGCTTCTCGTCAATCACTTCCATGTTTTGCCGGGATACCAGCCGGGCTTTCCCTTTGATTACCTCGATACCATTTGAT
This sequence comes from uncultured Syntrophaceae bacterium, assembly GCA_964421095.1. Taxonomy (GTDB): domain Bacteria; phylum Desulfobacterota; class SM23-61; order SM23-61; family SM23-61; genus CAYQWO01. Next base: position 937 of record CAYQWO010000291.1, on the reverse strand, counting down.
TTCATCAGCCCGCCGACGCCGGAAACCAAGGTTTTCACTGCCCGATCTTTCCGGGCCATCAGCTTAGAAAAATCCACCGAAACCTCACCCACGTGAATTCCAAAATCTTTACTCGCCTCCAGCGATTCGAGAAGCTCTACGCCCCGCAGGAGAGCTTTCGTGGGGATGCATCCCCAGTTGAGGCATGTCCCGCCAAGTTCATCCTTTTCGATCAAAGTGACTTTCGCCCCCAACTGCGCAGCCCGGATGGCCGCCACATACCCTCCAGGCCCGCCGCCGATGACCACGATTTCTTTCTCTACCATTAGAATCCTCCTTAAGACCTTGCCGGATGCTCCGCAGCTTCTGCTATCCTTTTTTAGCTAAATCCCCTTTTCCCCCATGCTGATCATTGGCTGCTGAGAGCTTTTTACTGTTTCAGCCGCGGATCGATGGCGTCCCTTATGCCCTCTCCCAGAAGATTATACCCCAAAACGGTGATCAGAATGGCCAAGCCCGGATAGAGCGAAAGCCACCAGGCAATCTCGATGTTATCTTTTCCAGCGGTGAGGATGTTTCCCCAGCTCGGCGTCGGGGGCTGGACGCCGATCCCCAGAAAACTGAGCGCTGATTCGGTAAGGATCGCTCCCGCAACCCCTAGCGTGGCCGAAACCAAAATGGGCGCCATGGCGTTGGGCAGGATATGCCAGAAGATGATGCGCAAGTCCCTGGCCCCCAGAGCTTTCTCCGCCATGGTAAAATCCCTCTCCTTCAAGCTGAGAAATTCAGCCCGCACCAGTCGGGCCACGCCCATCCAGCCGGTGATCCCGATGACAATCATAATATTCCAGATACTCGGTTCCAGCAGAGCGATCACGGCCAAAATTAAGAAGAAGGTGGGAAAACAGAGCATGACGTCCACAAAACGCATGATCAGGTTGTCCACCCACCGGCCATA
>CAYQWO010000290.1:2963-5064 GCA_964421095.1 uncultured Syntrophaceae bacterium | reverse complement strand
CTTTTAGGGGCTGACCGGCGGCATCAAGTTTAGGCTTTTCATAACTGGCCGGTTGGAGCAAGTTTACGGATTGATACGGGCGGAAGTTTTGAACCACGCCTTGAGAGACCAGAATCAAAGCGACGATAAAGGCCATGGGTAAAAATATATAGAGGGTACTGCGCACTAGGTCCACCCAGGCGTTCCCGAGCCCTTTCGCGGTGGCGCGGGCAAACCCCCGGATGAAAGCCACAACCGCGGCCATGCCCGTCGCCGCCGAAAGAAAGTTCTGTACAGCTAATCCGAGCATCTGGGTGAGATAGCTCATCGTGGTCTCGCCCCCGTAACTCTGCCAATTGGTATTGGTAGCGAAACTTACGGCCGTGTTGAAGGCCTGATCCGGGGCCACCGGCCGAAACCCCATGGGATTCAAAGGGAGCCAGAGCTGGAGGCGCTGCAGGGCATAGACCACAAGGATGCCAAGCACATTGAAAAACAGCAGGGCCAAGGCGTATTCTTTCCAATTCATTTCGGCGTCGGGCTTCACCCCCGCCAGGCGATAGATGAGTCGTTCCAGCGGTCCAAAGACAGGATGAAGAAAAGTCCTCCCTCCTCCATACACCCGCGCCATGTAAGATCCCAGCGGCTTAGCCAGGGCCAGAATGACGGCCAGATAAATTATGACTTCCAACCAGCCGTAAATGTTCATGCCAAATCCTCCGGCTTCAGGAGTGCCCAGAATAAATAAATGAGCAGCCCCACGGCGATCAGTCCCGTAATGAAGTATTGCCAGTCCACCAAATTACCTCCTCAGTCGCTCGCAGGCGTCGATGAACCAGTAGCTGACCCCAAAAAAGACCAGAACCAACCCCATAAAAATCAAATCTCCCATTTGAAATTTCCTCCGATCCTATTTTGTATGATTAATGGTAATCATTTGCACATCAATTCGGTCTCAAAAATTCCCCCGAACGTGTCAAGAAAGGGTCAATTTTTTATCAAAACCTTTCCCAGAAAAGTGCTGGATCTATACTTTTAGTTCTTCATATTTTATAATTCATTGTGGGATCAGAGGCATTTTGACGGAGAGGGCTTCCCTTTTGAAGCCGGCTTAAAGGAAAGAGGACCCCTGTGACCTGGACACTTCGGAAAAAGATTTTCATCGGGTATGGCATCACCCTGGTTTTAATGATATTGATTCTAATCTGGGCTTTCCTCAATCTTTGGAATTTGGGCCAAGCCAGTGAGGCCATCTTGAGAGAAAATTATAGAAGCATTCTGGCAGCGGAAAATATGGTCTATGCCCTCGAGCGACAGGACAGCGCCATCCTGCTCATATTCCTTGGGTATGAGGAACAAGGATGGAAACAATTCCGGGAAAATGAAGGCTATTTTTTTCAATGGCTGGGCAGGGCAAAAGATAACATCACTATCGAGGGTGAGGATAAAATTGTTGGCGCCATTGAAACGGGATACTCCGTTTATCTGAATCATATATCCCAGCTCAAGCCGATTTCTATCGCCAGCCCACGAAAGACGGCGACTTTTTACCATGAAACCATATTACCGTCGTTCCTAAAGATTCGTGATACATGTATTCGCCTGCGGGAAATTAACCAGGAGAACATGTACAAGGTTAGCGATCGAGCAAGCCTTATTGCCAGAAGGGCCATCTGGTCTATGGGCATCATTGGAATCGCGGCCGTGGCGATAGGGATGGGGTTCAGTCTTTTTCTCTCCAACCTTCTTGTAAGGCCGGTGCAACAAATGATGCAGGCCACCCAAAAGATTTCTGAAGGCAATTACGATGTGGAGGTTTTGATCAAGTCCCGGGACGAACTCGGTCGCCTTACCGATGAGTTCAACTCCATGGCCAAAAAATTGAAGGCCTATCACAGTCTGAATATCGAGCAGATAATGGCCGAAAAGCGAAAAAGTGAATCCATCATCCGATCCATCGATGACGGCATTGTCCTGATAGATGCGGAATATAAGGTAACCGACATAAATCCCATGGCAGGGACAATACTGCAGATCGAGCCGGAAAAGGCGATAAACAGGCATTTTCTGGAAGTGGTGAAAAACGAGCAGTTATTCCAGTACGTAAATCAATCAATTGAAA
>CAYQWO010000290.1:0-2953 GCA_964421095.1 uncultured Syntrophaceae bacterium | reverse complement strand
ATTGAAACCGGTAAACCTCCACAGATTGAGGAAAAGCAGAATGTCCTCACTACGGAACGGGATGGAGGACGACGCCATTATCAGTTTTCAGTAACACCCGTTCATAGTCGGACGGGTCCCTTGTTAGGAGTGGTGCTCTTGTTACGTGACGTCACCAGACTGGCAGAACTGGACCGATTGAAAAGTGAGTTTGTGATGACCGCTTCCCATGAACTGCGGACTCCTTTAACAAGTATGGGCATGAGTATTGATCTTCTCCTGGAAAGTGTCCCAAAGAAACTCAATGATAAGGAACAGCAGCTTCTTTCCGCCGCCCATGAAGATTTGCAGCGCCTCAAGGTCTTAGTCAATAACCTCCTTGACTTATCCAAGATTGAAGCGGGGAAAATGGAAATGGAGTTTTCCAGCAGCCCTATTCGTCCCCTTTTTGAGAAGGTGGTTGAATTTTTTAAAATTCAGGCAGAGAAAAAGGGGGTTATACTTTCTTTCAATATACCTGAGGGGTTGCCCAATATGAAGGCCGATGCAAATAAGATCACCTGGGTGTTAACCAATCTGGTTTCGAATGCTTTGCATTTCACTCCGAGGGGAGGAAACATTCAGCTTACGGGCGGGGTATTTGGTTCTTTCATTCAAATTTCAGTCAGTGATAATGGGCCTGGCATCCCTTATGAATATCAATCTAAGATTTTTGATAAATTTGTGCAGGTCAAAAGCGACAAGGTATTAGGGGGGAGCGGGCTGGGGTTGGCCATTTGTAAGGAAATTGTTCGTGCCCACGGGGGCGCGATTTGGGTAGATTCGGTTCCGGGAGCAGGAAGTACATTCAACTTCACGCTGCCCATTGGGATGTAACCTGAAAAAGGGGGGAAGGAGCATGAAAGACAAATCTGTATTAATTGTCGATGATGAAAAGAACATTCTCTTAACCCTGTCGCAATCTTTGGAAGCCCTGCAGTTAGAAATTGAGACGGCCACGAATGGAGAGGAAGCCCTGGCCAAGCTCAAAGAAAAGGGGTTTGGTCTCATCCTTTTGGACCTCAGGATGCCGGGAATGGATGGCATGGAAGTCCTTCGTCAGGTTCGGGAGATTCGGCCCGATATCTGTATCATCATGATTACAGCTTACGGAACGATTGAATTGGCTGTCGAGGCTATGAAATTGGGGGCGGTCGATTTTATCCAAAAGCCCTTTTCCCCTGAGGAGATTCGGGAACTAGTATCCCGGGTCATCGATAGAGAGAAAATTGATGAACAGAAGGTGGCGGATTATGCGTCATCCATTGAACTTGCCAAGAGATCCATTGGAAACCGGCATTTTGACGCGGCCAGCGAACATGTGCGCAAAGCCATCTTCCTCGATCCCGCCCGCCCCGAGGCATTTAACCTCTTGGGAGCACTTATGGAAATCCGGGGGGATCGTAATGAAGCGCAAAAAAACTACCGAGCAGCACTTTCTCTCGATCCATCCTATGTTCCGGCTATCAGGAATCTCCAACGATCGACAAGCTGGGGTTGGAAACAAACAAGAGGTATCACCCTTGAAGACGTGAAACAAGATCTAAATAAAAAAATTCCTCCGAAGGAGGATTGAGAAACTGGATCGTAAGTAGGGTCATTTCTTATTTTGCCTAAACTCCTTCGTAAAGATTAAACTGCATATTGTCAAAAGCCGCACCTTCCCAAAACTTTCGAATCAAAAGGCATATTAAAGCCTTAAATCATAGAATGACAACGACCCCATTCAGCCTATTTCCTGCACAGTTAGGTTAAAAGCCAACAAGGTCAGCTAAGGCCGGATTATTAAAAGGTGATTCAGGCAGAGCGGGGGATAAGCCTTTCTTCACTGCCAAGAATTCAAGCATCCTTCATTTTCCTTCCTTTTCTCCTTCAAGAAGGATAACTTTTCGGTTTCATAATGATTTAAGGAGCCTTAAGCTATCATGAGAAATTGGCACAGGGATTGAAACAGCGCGTTTGAAAAAGTGTCAGCTGGGCAGGAGGGGTTTTATGAAACGATATTTGAGTATCTTCCTCATAGTCGTCTTTATTCTTTCTGCGGGAATCGGGATGGCGGGGGGACAAGAAAAAACGACCTCTCAACCCCCAGGCACGGCTGAGCAATTAAGAATTGTTCCCCCAGCTTCGGCTTCCCCAAAGGTAAACCCGGGCGATACAGCCTGGATATTGATTTCTGCTGCCCTGGTGATGCTGATGACGCCGGGGCTGGCGCTCTTTTATGGAGGAATGGTTCGCACGAAGAACGTTCTGGGAACGATCATGCAGAGCTTCATGATCATTGCCCTGATCAGCGTGCAATGGGTTCTTTTCGGGTATAGCCTGGCTTTCGGTCCGGACGTAGGGGGCCTCATCGGCGACCTTTCCTGGTTTGGGCTCAATGGCGTAGGCCTGATGCCCAATCCGGATTATGCCGCGACGGTTCCCCATCAGGCCTTCATGATCTATCAGGGGATGTTCGCCGTCATTACCCCCGCGCTCCTTATGGGCGCGATCGCTGAGCGCATGAAGTTCAAAACCTTTTTTGTCTTCACCTTGCTTTGGGCCACTCTGGTTTATGACCCCATCGCCCACTGGGTTTGGGGAAGCGGCGGGTGGGTCCGCAAAATGGGGGGCTTGGATTTTGCCGGTGGAATTGTGGTGCATATGAGCTCGGGGGTTTCCGCCCTAGCCGCCGCGCTCCTGGCGGGAAAGCGGAAAGGGTACGGGACAGAACCAATGGCTCCCCATAGTCTGCCGATGACCATTACAGGGGCAGCCATCCTCTGGTTTGGGTGGTTTGGATTCAATGCCGGAAGTGCCGTCGCCGCCGGAATGTTGTCCACGAGCGCCTTCGTAGTAACACACATTGCTGGGGCAGGAGGGGCCCTTTCATGGGCCATAGTGGAATGGGTTTACAAGGGGAAACCAACCACCCTGGGGGCAGCCAGTGGGG
>CAYQWO010000289.1:0-5071 GCA_964421095.1 uncultured Syntrophaceae bacterium | reverse complement strand
TCTAGTACGGTCTCGTGGGCTCGGAGATGTGTATAAGAGACAGTCAATGATCTGCGCACACCAACCGGCAATCCGCGCCATGGCAAGAATGGGGGTCATCAGGTCGCCCGCGGTTCCCATTAGGTGGGAAGCGGGCACACAGTAGAAATCCACATGCCGTTTGATGGCCGGCAGCGGGGTGATGCTGAGAGGGTGCGCATAGAGATGGATTTCCTTTCCAAAGACCTCCGAAAGGCCATGATCATGACCAGCTGCAGCTCCATCGCCGAAATTAACGAACGGATTTTTACCTGGCAGGTTGCTGGCAAAAGGGGGTTATTGCCCCTGCGGATGGAGAAATTAAGTTTCGGGTTACGGGCTTTAAATTAAGAGTTCGGAGTTAATAGTCTGGAATACGGAAGACCCCTTACTCTGAAAGGCAGGAGTACGAGTAAATCATAAACTCCGTTACGTCTTCAGCTTAAGGTGGCTTTCTGTTTTTGGTTGCCTGTGGTTTCATGTTTTCTTTTTTTCGATGAATTCTGATTTTCTCTTCAGGTCTGGCAGATTGCAGACGATCATAATAATAAGGTTTTTTCTGGGGGAGAGTCATACGTCCCGAAAATTTATCCGATACAAATAAATTTTTTAATAAAATTAGGGACTTCGCATACAACCAAAGCCCGCTCTTTGGGGAGAGAGCCGATTTTTTGCCACTCGACAAAGTTTTGGAGAATCTGTATAATCAAATCACTCTAAAATTCCCTGGAGGATTATGGAGGGTGAGGTTTATTTTTGGGGGATTGAGGATAACCTAAAACTGTAAGGCCCCGGTCTTTGGCCTGTCTAAGGCCGGGAGGGAAAAATGAACGCGCCGGTTCCTTTGAAAACAGAAGGAGGCATCTTGAAGGAAGAGCAGAAGCTTTCGGTTGGCGCGTACCTATCTCAAGAACGGAAGCAAAAAAAAATCTCTCTGGTTGACGTCGCCAAGGTCACTCGCATCTCCGTTCAATACCTTGAAGCCCTGGAAAGGGATGAATTTCAAGCTCTTCCCGCCTCGATTTTCGTGCGGGGTTTCCTCCGCACCTATGCCGCACAAATCGGACTCGACCCCATAGAAGTCTTGCGGATGTACGAGAATCAAACGAGTACTCTGGCCCCACCAGAACGAATGGTAGCCGCCGCCCCGCGGAAAGAAACGGAACCTCTGGTTAAATATATTTCCACCCTATTCATCATCGCTCTCGGTGTGGGCATCGCCTTTTTCTTCTTTTTCAAAGAAACTTCCGTTCCACCATCTTCTCTTGTCCGCTCCCCGGAAACCCTGCAACCTGAAACACCGTTGGCCAAAGGTCTCCCCTCTCAACCCCTCGTCGCACAGGAGACAGAGCCCTCGGAAAATCTGGAGCCCGGGAGGTTAAAAAAGCCCTCCGAAGGACTTTGGGCTGCGGCCCCTGTCAAGACCGACAAGGAGAAGAAGAAAGAGCCGCGACACGTCCTTAAAGTTAAGGCCACCGAGACGACCTGGCTGCGAATTCAGTCAGACGACCTGGCAGATTCGGAGGCTCTTCTGCAGCCCAACGAGACAGCGACCTGGACTGCCCGGCGTCAGTTCAATATTACGGTGGGCAATGCCGGCGGAGTGGAAATCTTTCTCAACGGAATCCCCCAAGGTGTCCTGGGACAATCCGGCCAGGTCGTTCACCTTATTCTGCCAAAGGAAATAAAACCCACCGAAGAAAAAAAGGAAGAACAATAAAATCCCGGAATCCGGGATGGAATCGAGGACTGGCCGCAGAGGGGAGAAAGCTTTCTGTAATCCTCTGTTCTCAACGGGCTCTGCGGTGCATGATGATGAGCAGCGAAAGGCTGGCCAGCTTCAGGAGAATGATCACGGCACAGGTTCGAAGGATGCCCAAAACAGGGATGAACAGGACCCCCACCAGGAGCGATCCGGCCCAGGCCCCGAAGAGGTCCGCAGCATACAGGATTCCCGCTGTCCGGGTAACCCCTTCTCCTCTGCCAGAAAAAATGTTGCTGGAAAGTGGAAACTCAAGCCCCACCAGGTAACCGGACAATCCACTCAGCAGAAGGAATCCGCCTCTCATCCCCGAAAGGAGCTTTTGCCCCCCGGGGGAATAGAAAAAGGCCAGGAGAATGATGGCCATCGTGGCGAATAAAACTATCAGAATCTCTACCCCCACAATGGTGCGGACCAGTTTCCGGAGGTTTTCCAGGGTCCGGGTCATCGTCCAGCTTCCCAGGGCCAACCCGGTCATAAAAGCAGCAATCAGAAGCCCGATCCATTGATACGCATACCCGTAGAGCGTCTGGAACGAAAAAATCAAAAGAACGCTGAAGGCGATTCCGAAGAATCCGGTCGTGGCGACTAGCCAGATGAGAACTCCCTTGGTCCCGTCTTCTCTACCCTTTCGCTGCCTGGCCAAAACCCCGCAGATCAGAAGAAAGAGCGCAAGAGCCAGATGGACCAAACCCAACCCTTTCGCCCTTCCCCAGAAGGCTTGTACGAAAGGATGGAATTGAGCGTTCCAATAAGCAATTCCATAGTAAAGACCCAGAGGACTGGCGTCCCGATTCAGCTTCACCGCTTCTCCGCGCTGCAGAGAATCCCTTAACCACTTCTGCAGCTGCGGTTCAAGCTTGAGCCGAATCTGAAACTCCGTCAGGAAATGGGCAGTGATCTTCCTCTCCCTTAGGCGCCCGATAAAGAGTTCCGGAAGGAGTGGGCCGGAATCTCTGGAGGCCGAAGCCAGGATAAAATTTACATCTCCGGGGATCACATGGACGGAGGGAAAGACTTCCCGTAATGAACGAATCAGGCACAGATTCAAGTCCCGCAACTCGGGGCTGAGGTAGGTTTCGGACCCGGGAATGGAGAGAGAAAAGACTCCATTTCCGTTCAAAGACTTAAAAATCTCGCTGAAGAATTCCACCGTATAGTACCGGTTGAGCTCCAAGGTCGAGGGATGGGGAAGGTGGAGGAGGATCCCATCGAATTTTCTTGAGGCGGTTTTGATGAATAACCGGCCATCCAGGTTATGAATGTGCAACCGCGGGTTCTCGATTTCCGGACGGGTAAGCGGGGTGAGGTTTTCCTTGATCAAGTGAATAATCAGGGGATCAATCTCTGTGTAATCAACCTGATCCACTGGGTGCTTGAGAACCTCGCTGATGAGCCCGCCAAAACCTCCGCCGATGATCAGGATCCTTCGGGGGGAGGGGATAGAAAGTAATGGGTAATGAACCATTCCCTCCACGAGGGCAATGTCAGGCACGGGCGCGTTGCAGATCGGCATCCCGTTGGCGAAAAAGGTGAGCTGTTCTTCCCGTCGTCCTACGGTCACATTTCCATATGGCGACCAGCGGGAATCCAAAACCTGCAATCCCCGCCACTGCCGGGCGATCGAGTTTTTCTCGAGAATCCGGGCGCCGGAAAAGATTAGCAGCAGGACGGTGGCCAGGAGAACAGCCCAGAGCGACCCCGTCAGAACTTTTTTCTTCCAGGTGTCCTTTTCTTCCTCCTTAAAGGTTAAAAGAAGAGCCGAAATCAGATTGGCCATTCCCAGAACAAAAGCCACCTGAAAAGATGTGAAAAAGGGGATGAAAAAAAAGGTATAAAGCACTCCTCCCACGCCCGCGCCCGCAGCTTCGTACAGGTAGACTTTGCCGATGGGAGAAGCGGTCTTGCGGGCCCATTCAGAATGCAAGCGACACCCCACCGCAAACATGATTCCATCGACCACCCCCAGGGGGGCCAGAATGGGAGCTGTCCAGAAAAGAATTGCGACCAGGCTCGCCCCTTCGCCCGTGGCCAGGCCCATAACATCCCGGAGGGATCGAATCGCATAGATGGTCAACGGCAGCAAGATGGATACCAGCATCTGCAGCAGCGCATAGCCCCTTCTTCCCAGTCCCAGCTCGCTGGCCCTCTTTCCCAGCAAAAAACTTCCGCCAGCCTCCAGCAGGAGCCAGTTGGCCAGGATGATGGCGATCGAGAGCTCATTGCCGATGAAGATCACCAGCAGTTCCCGGATGACCATCACCTGGGTGATGGTGAAGGTAAACCCCATGAGGATAAAGGCCAAAACAAATGGAATGGTCATGAAGGTATTGTGAGAAAAGGTAACGCTTGGTTCCTCCGGTTGCACCCGGAATTATAACAGATCATCGGCATTTTCTTGAACAAAAAAGGCCAAATCATTTTATCCCAGAGCCCGCAGAGAACGTCTTCCCCCCAGAGTTCCTTTCTGATAAGATGAATTCAAAAAATCCACCTGGCCCGAATGCCCCTTTACAAAACCCCAGCTATCGTTCTCCGCTCGACACCGTACGGTGAATCGGACCAGATCGTCACTCTTTACACCCTCGATTTCGGTAAAATCAAGGGGATCGCCAAGGGAGCCAAGCGGTCGCGAAAGCGCTTTGCCAACACGCTGGGAATCTGCTCTTATATTCAGGTGACTTTTTTCGAGAAAGAAACCCGGGATCTCGTGCGGCTGGACCACAGCGACTTGATCCGTCCATTCAGCAGCTTGCGAGAGGACATCACCAAACTGGCCTGGGCCAGCTACTTCATCGAATTGGTTAACGAACTGACCGGCGAAAGGATCAAAAACAAAGCCCTGTTCAGGCTTTTGGTCTTCTTTCTAAACCTCATCGACCGGGGCATGCTCGGGGAAGAAATCCAGCGGATCTTCGAGGTGCGCCTGCTCTCCCATCTGGGATATCAGCCTCACTTGGACCGCTGCACCCGCTGTCAAAAACGTCTTTCCGGCGAAAAATTTTTCTTCGGCATTAGGGAAGGAGGGGTACTCTGTCTATCTTGTGCGGCCAACCTCCCCGGCCTCGTTCCGATTTCTTTGGGGACCATCAAGACCCTCCAGCTTGCCCAATCCCTCCCCCTCGAAAAGGTGGAACGCATTTCTTTTTCGGGGCAATCCTTGAAGGAAAGCCAGGAGGTCCTCAGCATATTTCTCCAGCAGTACCTGGCAAAAGAGCTCAAATCGAAGAAATTTCTCGAACAGATCTCCATGGCTTGAATTCATGGGCCACAACATTTGTCATAAGCCGC
>CAYQWO010000288.1:0-5075 GCA_964421095.1 uncultured Syntrophaceae bacterium | reverse complement strand
GCCGCCAGCCTTGAAAAGGATCAAGACCTGGTATCTCCCCTTCTCGGAGAGGATAAAGTCCCCGGCGTACTGGTTCATGCCCATGATGAAGTCCAGCAGCTTGGTCTGTTCTTTCCCTTTGGGGGCGATGACTTTCATTTTGACCACTGCGTCAATGATGGGCTGATTCGAGCGCGTATCGGTAAGAGTCACAGCAATATTATGGGTGGCCTGGGGGTCTACCTCGAGATTCATCTTCATATCCTTGAGCATCTTCTTATGCTCAGCCATGTTCATGATGGAAAATGAGGCCTTGACACCATCCAAGAGGAATGTGCGGCTCGTGGAAGCTTCGTTCCCTATAGTGACTTCCCCTTTTTTCTCGCCCTCCATTCCGGCCATTCCGGGCGCTTGTTGCCCCCCGTGCTGATGCTGGGCAATTGAAGAGAGGGGGGAAAGGAAGGTGCCCACCAGGAGAACTAACATGAAGAAAGGCAATTTCACTGCTTCTATACCTTCAGTTTCGGGGAGAAGGGAAGAGCACGGGCTTAAAGACCGAAGCCCGGCTCAATCCCGCCTCATTCCTCTAAGCTCTTGCGGATCATTCTCCCCCGCCAAATTTCAAAAATCACCGGATAAATAATCAATTCCAGGATGAAGGAAGTCACGATGCCACCGATCATGGGGGCCGCAATTCGTTTCATCACGTCGGCTCCGGTGCCATGGCTCCACATTATCGGCAGCAGCCCCATGATGATCGCCATCACCGTCATCATCTTCGGCCTGACCCGTTTGACCGCCCCTTCGCCGACCGCCTCCCGGAGGTCCTGTAAGGTTTTCATCCTCCCCTGGCTCTTCCACTTCTCATAGGCGGTGTCCAAGTACAGCAGCATGATCACCCCGGTTTCAGCATCCACGCCCGCCAGGGCAATGATGCCCACCCATACGGCCACGCTCAGGTGGTATCCCAGAAGATAGATGAACCAGAAGGCGCCGATCAAAGAAAAGGGGACGGCCAGGAGAACGATAAAGACCTTGCCCACATGGGCGGTGTTGAAATAGAGAAGGATAAAAACGATTAGCAGGGTCAAGGGAATGACGATCTTTAATCGCTCCTTGGCCCGTTCCATGTATTCATACTGCCCGCTCCAGACTAAATGGTAGCCAGGCGGGATTTGCACTTTCTCAGCTACAATCCTCTTCAGGTCCTTCACATAGGTACCAATATCCCGATCGGTGACATCGATGAAGACATAGGCAGCCAACTCCCCTTCTTCACTCCTTACCAGAGTGGTCCCGGTTGACAGCTTTAAGTCCACTAATTGCCCGAGCGGGATCTGCGCCCCGGTCATGGCTGGCACCAGGACGCGTTTCAATGGATCAAGATCGCTCCGAAAGTCCCGGTAGTAACGAATATTCACAGGAAAACGCTCCCGCCCTTCTACAGTGGTGGTTATGGTCATTCCCCCGATGGCCGTCTCCAAAACCGCCTCCACCTCCTCTACGGTCAATCCATAACGGGCGATCTCTTCCCGGCGGATGTTGAAATCCAGATAATATCCTCCCGTCACCCGCTCGGCATAGATGTTCCGCGTCCCGGGGACATTTTTGAGGACCATCTCCAGATGCTCACCAATGCGCTGAATCTCTTCCAGCTTCGGCCCCAGGACCTTAATTCCTACCGGGGTGCGAATCCCTGTGGACAGCATATCAATCCGGGCTTTAATGGGCATAGTCCAGGCATTGGAGACCCCGGGAAGTTTCACCGCCTTATCCAATTCGTTGATGAGCTTTTCCACCGTCATCCCCGGTCGCCAAAATTCTTCCGGCTTGAGGTTGATGACGGTCTCGAACATCTCCAGGGGGGCGGGATCCGTAGCCGTGTTGGCCCTTCCCGCCTTGCCAAAGACCGATTCTACCTCGGGAAAGGATTTGATGATCTTGTCTTGCACCTGCAGCATCTGGTTGGCTGTGGTTATGGAAGCACCGGGGAGGGTGGTAGGCATGTAAAACAGCGTCCCCTCGTATAGAGGAGGCATAAACTCCGAGCCAAGTTTCAAGAAGACCGGGACTGTGGCCGCCATGGTCAGAAGAGCCAGGACCAACATAGCCTTCTTCCAGCGCAAGGCGAAATGGAGGACAGGATGGTAAACCCAGATGAGGAAGCGGTTGATGGGGTTCTTCTCCTCCGGGATGATCTTTCCCCGGATGAGGATAACCATGAGCACTGGCGCCAGGGTTACGGAGAGGAAAGCGGCAAAGAACATGGCGAAAGTCTTAGTGAAGGCCAGGGGCTTGAAGAGTCTCCCTTCTTGGGCCTCCAGGGTAAAAATGGGCAGGAAGGAGACGGTGATAATCAATAAGGAGAAGAAAAGGGGCCGCCCCACCTCTTTGGCCGCCTGGATCAAAAGTTCGTTGCGGTCGATGGGCTTTCCCTCTCTCTCCCATTCTTCCAGGCGCGTATGGGCGTTCTCCACCATGATGATCGCCGCATCCACCATGGCTCCGATGGCGATGGCGATTCCCCCTAAGGACATGATATTGGAGTTCAGTTTGATGTAATACATGGCCACGAATGACATGAGGATGGCAATGGGGAGGGTCAAGATCGGCACCAGGGCGCTCCGGAAGTGGAAGAGGAAGAGGACGATCACCAGGCTGACGATTACCGATTCTTCGATGAGTTTTTCTTTCAGGGTAGCAATCGAGCGCTCGATCAGCTCAGACCGGTCATAAGTGGCGACGATCTTTACCCCTTTGGGCAGAGAGGGGGTAATATCTTTAATCTTCTCCTTGACCCGCTGGATCACGTCATACGAGTTAACGCCAAAACGTATTACTACGATCCCGCCCACCACTTCCCCTGTGCCATTCAGCTCAACAGAACCACGGCGGATGTCTGGGCCCAGGACCACCTTACCGATATTTTTCACCAGGATCGGGGTGCCCTTTTCATCTGTGCCCACAACAATTTTTTCGATATCGGGTATGTTCTGGATGTACCCGCGGCCACGGACCATGTATTCCCGGCCGGTAAACTCCAAGACCCGCGCCCCCGTATCCCGGTTTCCCTTGCGAATATTCTCCGCCACGGTCATGATGGGCATTTTGTAAGCATTGAGGGTATCGGGATTGATGAGCACCTGATACTGCTTGACAAAGCCGCCGATGGAGGCGACCTCGGCAACTCCGGGTACAGACTGGAGCCAATAACGGACATACCAGTCCTGGAGGGTGCGCAATTGGGAAAGGTCGTATTTGCCCGACGTGTCCACCAGGGCATACGTGAATCCCCAACCCACCCCCGTCGCATCCGGACCCAGAGTGGGTGTAACCCCGGGTGGAAGCTTGGCCGAAACACCCTGCATGTACTCCAGAACCCTGGTTCTGGCCCAATAAATATCCGTTCCGTCTTCAAAGATCACGTATACGAAGGAGATGCCAAAAAAGGAGAACCCCCGAACTACTTTCACATAAGGGGCTGATAAGAGAGAGGTGACGATGGGATAGGTGACCTGTTCTTCCACCAGCATGGGGCTCCGCTCCGGCCATTCGGTGTAGACGATCACCTGGACGTCGGAGAGGTCCGGGATGGCATCCAAGGGAGTATTCTTCAGGGCCCATACGCCCCAGGCGATGGCGAAGAAAGTGAAGATAAATATGATAAAGCGGCTCTTTGCGCTGTATTCGATAAGTTTGGTGATCATAGGGATCTATTGGGACACAGATTTTCGCCGATATTCGCAGAAAATGATTTCTTATTCTTAAAATCTATTAAATCTGCGTTCATCTGCGTCCAAAAAAAAATTATTTCTTTTCCATACTCCCATGCTGATGCCCCATTCCAGCCATCCCTCCCATGGCTCCCGAGAGGCGGCTCTCCGAGTCGATGAGGAAGTTAGCCGAGGTGACCACTTTTTCCCCTTCCCGCAGTCCGGAGAGCACTTCATAATAGCCCTTTACCTTAGAACCTACCTGAATGTGCCGGGATTCAAAATAACCCTGACCGCGGTCCACGAAGGCCATCTGCATCTCCCCCGTATCCATCACCGCATCTTCCGGGACAACCAGCTTCCGGCCCAGCGGGATTTTCAATTCCACGTTGGCCCACATCTCCGGCTTCAACTTGAACTCCGGGTTGGGAAGGTCAAACCGCACTTTGGCTGTGCGAGTCTTGGGGTCCACCGCCGGATAAATATAAGTCGCCGTTCCTTCGAAAGATTCCCCGGGGAAGTAGGCCAGGGTGATCAGGGCTTTTTGGCCTATTTGAACGAAGGGTAGTTCGTATTCATAGATGTCCGCAATAACCCATACGAAGGAGAGGTCTCCGATTTTATAAAGAGAGGTTCCCGGTATGATGCCCATCCCCTTGAAGACCATCTTTTCCATAACGAAACCGTCTACCGGGGAATAGAGGACCAGATTCTTTTTGATTTCGCCAGCCTTCTCCAGGTTCTCGATCTGTTTGGGGGTAATGTCCCAAAGAAGAAGGCGCTTTCTGGCTGACTCGAGCAGGGCCTCTCCTTGAGTGGACAATTCAGCCGAGGGTTTGGCCGTGTAGATCTTTTTGATCTTCAGCGCCAGAAGAAATTCTTCTTGGGCGGAAACAAGATCCGGGCTGTAAATCGAGAGCAGGGGCTGACCCTTCCGCACCATCTTCCCGGTGTAATCCACGTAAAGCTCCTCAATCCATCCCCCAATCTTGGGACTTACCGTGGCTATCTTCTTTTCATCAAAATCCAGCTTTCCAACAGTCTGGATGACCTTCTCCATATTCTGCACTCTGACCTGCCCGAAGCGAATGCCGCTGATCTGTTGCCTCTCCGGGGAGATAAAGACGGCATCCGCGGAAATTTCGGTCATCTTGACGCCCTGCTTTTTCAAGCTCTCTACGGTCAGCCCGCTCATATCCAGCTCTTCAGCGGCCTTGGCATCACCCTTTTTGACCTCGTGTTTCACCTCCATCTGTCCCCAGCGAAAGAGGTCGATAACCTTTTCCCTCTGTTCGCTGCAGGCAGATGTGCTTGATAAAAGCCCGCCCAGAATCATTGCGAGAAGAATCCCCCGCATCCATGTCCCCCTTTGTAAAATCCCCC
>CAYQWO010000287.1:0-5090 GCA_964421095.1 uncultured Syntrophaceae bacterium | reverse complement strand
CGACTTCTTCCATTCCCTCTTCTTCCAGCTGATCGGCTGTATCCCTGGCTGTGTGGACCTTCAAAACCTTCCTCGAGGCGCTGGCTAAGCTAACTGCTGGATAGCCCTTTTCTAAAAATGCCTGGTGATCCATCATAATACCAAAAGAAAAAGAGCCCCTTCCGATTCCGAATGGTCTGGCGATTTCTTTCATTCTTGAGACAAAAAGCGGCTCACGGCCTATGGGTAGGGCTCCCTTTCTAAAAAAGATCCGGGTTGCTCCCATGACCCCTACGCTATCCAGGTTCAAAAAGTAGGACCTTTCCTTTTCGATCTCATGCTTGTGTTTTTGCAGGTAAGCGCAAGCCCCTTGCAATCCAAGTTCCTCCGCGCCCGGAAAGAGGAAGGTCACCCGAGAGTGCAAAGGCCTCTTTTGTTTCAAGACCTCTGTGAGATGCAATAAAATTCCGAGGCTTCCGGCATTGTCCAGGCCTCCGGGCGAACGATTGCTGGTCTTAAGCAAAAGGAGAGGGATCATTCCCAAAATGGCCAGAGCCAAAGGAAAGTCTACCCGCCAGGAAAGGAAAAAACTCAGGGTTTCTTTCGAAGAACAAAGATAACTGAACCCCAGCCAAAGGGAAGCCAGGCCCGAAAGGAAAAGGAAAAAGGCCCGCATCAAGAGGGGAAGGCTCTGGCTTTTGGAATCATAATGGGCAACCAGGTAAAGATTCTGCTCTGCTTTTTCCCGGGCGGGTAAAGTTGCCATGATATTCTGCGAGCGCTTGAAAGGCCCTTTCTTATTTCTCCCGATAAGCCATTGAGAAATGGTTTCCGACCCCAGAAACCTCAACCAAAAGGAGGTATAGAAAGCCAGAAAAATAACGAGCGCAAGTACCAGGATACCCGAGGTCACAGGGGAAAAGGTGGCCAGCCCCCTGGCTCCGATGAGAAGCAGGACGGCGAAGAAAATAAAGCCTTTCATGATGCTCCAGGGGGTCAGGGAAATGAAGAATTCCTCCCGCTCGGGAAGGTAGCCGGAATCTATTAATTTTTTTTCAATTATCGAGGCGGCCAATTCCTCACCGCCGCTGCCCACGGCACGCGGAAATGAAAGAGCGCGGGCGATTTTCAAAGCCTCCCCGGCATTAAAATCCATTTGCGGATATCCTACTTTTCTATTCATTAAAGAATCTTAGCACAGGTTCTCTGGGAAATATCTCTCCCTTTTCTTTCTCCCCTCATTTTTAAATTTGCCTCTTTACTTATGGCCCGCGGCTTACCTTTGCTGTTTGCGCAGACTGATATGTTTTTTCCTTGACTATCTAACCCTTTTGAGCTAAACAACCCTATTAAAGCCCACGGCGGGCAAAGGGGAGTGAAGGATTATGCCTAAGGGGCTTCCATCCGATCATTGAAGGAAGGGGAAAAAAATGAAAGGCTTCGTAGCAGCAAGATGGTTGTCAGCTTTAACAGCACTGATCGCGGCCATGCTGGTTTTGCAGCCTGCCGGGGGCCAGGCCGAGCAACCGATCAAAGTGGGGGTTGTTGACCCTTACAGCGGGCCACCGGCCGTTTACGGCCAGGATGCCCTCAATGGTTTCAAACTTGCCTTAGCCGAGATTAACAAGGAAGGCGTTCTGGGGAAAAAAATTGAATTTACCACCCGGGACGACAAATTCAAGGTGGATATTGGCCTGAGCATGGCCAAGGAACTGGTCATGAATGAAAAGGTGGACCTGCTGGTCGGCACCGTCAACAGCGCCGTTTCCCTGGCTATATCCGATTACGTTAAAGGGGAGAAAGTACCGTTCATCGTCTGGATTTCGAAGAGCGAAAAAATAACCGGCGAAAAGGGACATCGCTATGTCTTTTCGACGGCTGATAATACGTATATGGCTGGGAAGGCTGGGGGAATTGCCCTATCGAAAAAGCCGTACATCAAATATTGGATTGCCGGGGACGATTATGAATACGGGCATGCCATTGCCGACGCTGCCTGGCGCAATTTAAAAAGCCTCAAGCCCAGGGTAGAGGTGATTGGGCAATCCTGGTGGAAGGTGGGCGAACCGGACCTGATTCCTTACATAACCGCTATGGTGGCCGCGAAGCCTGATGCGGTTATTTTTGCCACAGGGGGAGCCAGCATGACCAATGCTCTAAAGGCGATCAAGGCCACCGGCATGTCCGAAAAGGTTCCCATCTGGATTCATACCGCCACTGATCATACCGTTCTGAAACCACTGGGCTTGGAAGCCCCCGAAGGGGTAATGGGCACCATGGATTATCATTTCTATCACCCAGATACCCCCGCCAACAGGGCCTTTGTCAAAGCTTTTCAGGACGCCTACGGCAATCCCCCTGGTTTTCCCGCGTTCCATGCCTATGTGACCGCCCATCTCATTGCCAAGGCCTATAAAAAGGCCGGGGCTTTAGACCGAGAGAAATTTATCAACGCGTTAGAGGGACTGAAGGTCCATAGCCCCGTGGGCGAAGTAGAGATGCGGGCCTGTGACCATCAGGCTGTACTGCCGATATTCATGGGCGTGACGAAGAAAGTTCCTCAATACAATTTCCTTATCTCTGCGGATATCGTGACCCTGTCCGGAAAGGATGTTATGCCCCCCTGTGAGGAAATCAGGAAAGCACGGGGCCAATAACCAGCGTAGCAAGTCATTCCCCACCTATCGTGTCCTCGGTTGCCGGGTGATAGCCCTGCCTGGGCGGGTCAAAATCGGCCATGATTCTCAAAGGGTTCAAGGGCTCCAGGGGGACTTTCTCCGCCACTGCGGGATTCGGGAGGAGGTTTAAAATTGGGAGTGCCCTACGGTCCGGCCGAGTTGATCAGTCAGTTGCTGGTGGGGCTTAGCCGGTCAATGATCCTGTTTATCGTATGCGCCGGCTTGAGTTTCGTGCTGGGCGTACTCCGGGTCCCTAACATTGCTCATGGCTCGCTATACATGATCGGAGCCTTCGCCACCTTCAGCCTCTCGAAAGTAATTGCCGGGTCTTTCGGTTTCTGGATCGCTTTGCTTCTGGCCCCTTTATTGGTGGTCCTGATCAGTTTGATCGCGGAAAGAGCCCTGTTCTGCCATCTCTACCAGAGAGAGCACTTAATGCTGCTTTTATTCACCTTTGCCTTATCGCTGATCCTGGGCGATTTGGTCAAGATCGTCTGGGGGGCAGAATATCGTTCGGTTGCGGCCCCCACCCTTCTCAAGGGCTCCATCTCCCTGTTCGGATCCTCGTTCCCCCGCTACAACCTATTTCTGATCTTTATTGGCCTCCTGGTGGCCATCGCGCTCTGGCTCTTTGTGAATAAAACCAAGATCGGCAAGATCTCCCGGGCCGCCGCGGTGGATCGCGAGATGGTCGGAATGTTAGGAATTAATGTAAGCTGGGTTTTTGCCGCCGCCTTCGTCATCGGCTGTTACTTGGCCGGCCTGGGTGGGGCATTGGTCGCCCCCACGGTCAGCATCACCCTGGGGATGGATCACACCCTCATCATCGAAGCGTTCCTGATTGTAACGATCGGAGGATTGGGGAATATGTGGGGGGCGCTCGTCGGTTCTCTGATCTTTGGCGTCACGCACTCCTTCGGCGTGCTGCTCTTGCCCCAATTCGCCATTATTTTCCCCTACGCGGCGGTTGTCATCGTGCTCTTGCTGCGGCCGAAGGGGCTGCTGAAATCAGTCTGGTAAAGAGGCCGAAGGTTGGTAAGGGGAATTATTCATTTAAAATCGTTTCGGTTGGCAGCCGCGATTTTCATCGTCCTGCTCATTTTGCCCCCCTTCGTCCCCAGATTTTTTGTTTACATCCTGGCCTTGATTTACGTCACCTCCCTGCTGGCCATGAGTCTGAACTTCCTTGTGGGCCACGGAGGAATGTTCCAGTTTCATCATGCCGTCTTTTACGGAGTAGGCGCCTATACCGCCGCCCTGATACTGACCAAGGCCCATCTGCCGTTCTGGGTCGGTTTTCTTGCCGGGCCCATGGCCGCAACCATTGTGGGCCTGGGCATCGGCTGGTTTTGTGTCCGGTTGACCCGGCTCTACTTCGGCATGCTCCAGATTTCTCTGGGGTCGCTGGTTTGGGCGATCGTTTTCCGCTGGTACAGCTTTACGGGCGGGGATGATGGCATTCATGGCCTTCCGATGCCCCCGCTCCTTTCTTCTTTAAATCGTTCTTACTACTTCATTCTCCTCATTCTGGCCATCTCCCTGATGATCCTGTACCTGATTTTGAAATCCCCCTTCGGCAGCACCTTGCAAGCCATTCGCGATAATCCAGGCCGATGCGCCGCCGTGGGGATTAACGTCCAGCGTCATCAACTCCTGGCGATTCTCATTGCCACCTTCTTCGCGGGAATCGCGGGCGTCCTTTTTGTGGTGCTGGAACGCTCCGTTTTCCCCGACCTTTTGTTTTGGGTCTTGTCCCTGGAGATATTCATCATGTGCCTTTTGGGGGGATGGTTTACCTTTGCTGGGCCTATCTTAGGCGCCGCCATCACAGTGGGCTTACGGACATTTGTCGGCATTTATACCGAGTACTGGACTCTGATTTTAGGGATCATATTAATCCTGCTGATTTTCTTCCTGCCAGAAGGGGTCATGGGCTATTTCCTGGAAATATCCAAGCCCCGGACAAAAGATATGGCCAAAGGGAGGGAATAGGTCGGTGCTTCGCGTAGAAGGGGTGGTGAAGTCTTTTGACGACTTCAAGGCAGTAAATGGGGCGAACCTCATCGTGGGCCAGGGAGAGATCGTGGCCGTGATCGGCCCCAACGGCGCTGGCAAGACCACCTTGTTTAACCTGATCACCGGTCAACTGCAACGGGACCAGGGAAAGATTTTTTTCAAAGGAGAAGATATCAGTGAACTGCCCCCCTATGAGGTCTGCCGCCGGGGGATCGCCCGGTCGTTTCAAATCGTCAACATCTTTCCCCGGCTGACTGTTTTTGGAAACGTCCAAGTCGCCGTGCTGGCCCAGCAGAAGAGAAACTACCACCTCTTCTCGCCGGGCCAGAATATTGCTGTCGAGAAAACCCAGACCATTCTGGAAAACGTCGGTTTGGCGTCCCAAGGGAAGAACATCGCTGGCTCGCTCTCTCATGG
>CAYQWO010000286.1:0-5099 GCA_964421095.1 uncultured Syntrophaceae bacterium | reverse complement strand
CCATCGATCACTAGATCCAGCGCATTGCCCAGCTTGCTGTCGATCTCCGCAGGATCGTATAACATTCCTCCGCCCGGGAGCATGGCACTGGTGCTGATGATCGGGTGCCCGAGCTCCCTGACGATGGCCAGACAGATAGGGTTATTGGGAACCCGGATCCCCGCGGTCAACCTCCGGGTGAGCATGATCTTGGGGACGAGCTTGGTCCCTTCCAGGATGAAAGTGTAGGGTCCGGGCAAGAGCCGCTTCATCGTTTTGTAGGCGTAGTTGGAAACTTTGCAGTAAAGACTGATGTCCTTCAAGTCCGCACAGATGAAGCTGAAAGGACGATTCTTCTCGGTCCTCTTGATCAGGTAGATGCCCTCGATACCCTTCTTGTTGTAAAGGGAACAGCCAAAACCATAGACCGTATCCGTGGGGTACGCAATGACCCCCCCTTCCCGCAGCACCTCCACCACCCGCTGGATCAGACGTGGTTGAGGGTTTTGAGGATTGATCCGCAAGAGCATATTCGTCCTCCTTCTGCCCAATTTAACCCCAGAGGATCCTCCCTTATTTTAACCACACCGCAGGCAAATTCGTCAACAAACCCACTGATCTGAAAACACAGAGTATTTCTCGGCGAACTCTGCGGTTTATATTTGTGTATTTTTCTGAATTTAAACATCAATTCAGGCAACATGACAAGAGCGTAATCCAAATTCTTCTTGCCGCAGATGGATCATGCATGTTAAATTATGTGAAAGTTAGAATTTCGCTGAGATCCGCAGGGGAAGATTCTTTGGATTTATTATCTTCATGATCTGCGTTCATCTGCGTCCCAAAAGGAATTCCCCATGGGTAAGATTATTGTCAACCGCGAACGATGCAAAGCATGCGCTCTTTGCACTTTAGCCTGCCCCAAGAAGGTAATTCTCTTCAGCCAGGAAGCTAACAGCCATGGTTTTTGCCCCGCAGAGTTGAGTTCGGAAACAGAATGCACCGGCTGCGCGCTTTGCGCCGAGGTCTGCCCGGACGTGGCCATTGAGGTCTGGAGGTAGGCAGCCAGGTGGAAAAACGACTCTTTATTAAGGGCAACGAGGCTTTAGCCTGGGGGGCCATTAAAGCCAGTTGCCGTTATTATTTCGGCTATCCCATCACGCCCCAGAACGACATTCCCGAGTATTTGTCAAAACAACTCGCCAAGGTAGAAGGTTGTTTCATTCAGGCGGAGAGCGAGGTGGCCTCCATCAACATGCTCCTGGGCGCTTCTGCGGCAGGAGCCCGGGCCATGACTTCGTCCTCCAGCCCGGGCATCTCTCTCATGCAGGAGGGAATTTCCTACCTGGCTGGAAGTGAACTCCCTGCGGTGATCGTCAACATCACTCGCAGCGGGCCAGGTCTGGGGGGAATTTCAGCCTCCCAGGGGGATTATTTTCAGGCCACCCGGGGAGGAGGGCACGGGGATTATCGCACTCTTGTCCTCGCCCCCCATTCCGTCCAGGAGATGCATGACCTGACCCTGCTGGCCTTCGATCTGGCGGATAAATACCGCAACCCCGTGGTCATCCTGGGAGATGCTGTGCTGGGACAGATGCAGGAGACGATGATCGATCGGGCCTATCGTCCGCTGGAGCTCCCGCCAAAGGATTGGACGCTGACCGGGGCCGCGGGAAGAAAGCCGCGCCTGATCAAGTCTCTCTACCTGAAAGAAGGAGAGATGGAGCGGCACAATTGGAAGCTCTTTGAAAAATACCAGCGGATGAAGAAGGAAGAGGCCCGCTATGAGACTTCCCAGGAAGAAGATGCCCAGCTGGTTGTCGTAGCCTTCGGCACTGCCGCCCGGGTTTCTAAGACGGCCATCCGCCTGGCCCGCAACGAAGGTCTCAAGGTCGGCCTTTTTCGGCCGATCACCCTCTTTCCCTTCCCCGAGCAAGGCCTGCTCCACCTTTCGCAACGGGTAAAGCGGTTTTTATCCATAGAGATGAATACCGGGCAAATGGTCGAGGACGTCAAACTCTCCGTGGCCCGGGATGCCGATGTGCATTTCTACGGTCATCCCCCAGGCTCCCCCCCGGTTCCCGAGGAACTTTTGGAGGCGATCAAAAAGGTATATATTGGGGCTGATCCATGAAGCAAGTCTTTAAACGCCCCCAAAGCTTGAAGGATATTCCTTTCCATTTCTGTCCAGGTTGCCATCATGGGACGATTCATCGCCTGGTAGCCGAGGCGATCGATCACTTCGACCTTCGCGAACGAACGATCGGCGTTGCCGGCGTAGGTTGCTCCGTATTCGTTTATGAATACTTTGACATCGACGTGGCCGAAGCCCCGCACGGGCGAGCCCCGGCGGTAGCTACGGGCCTGAAGCGCGTTCTCCGCGACCGGATCATCTTCACCTACCAGGGAGACGGAGATTTGGCCTCGATCGGCATGTCCGAGATCGTCCACACAGCGAACCGTGGGGAAAATATTACCGTCATTTTTGTGAACAATACGGTTTATGGCATGACCGGAGGTCAGATGGCCCCGACCACTCTGCTGGGGCAACAGACCACCACTTCGCCCTATGGGCGGGACTTCCTCCAGGACGGCTATCCCATCCGCATGGCCGAGATGCTCGCCACCCTTGAGGGGACCTCTTTTTCTGCCCGGGTGGCTCTGAATACACCGGCCAACCTGATGAAAGCGAAAAAGGCTGTGCGGCGTGCTTTTGAGATGCAGGCCCATGACCTGGGTTTCTCTTTCGTGGAATTTCTGTCCGCCTGCCCGACGAACTGGGGCCTGAATCCCGTGCAGGCTAACGAACGAGTGGAGAAAGAGCTGATCCCCTATTTTCCCCTGGGAATATTCAAGGAACGCAAGGGGACGGACTACCTATAAAAAGGGGTTCCAGGAGTCCAGGGTTCAAGGGGCCAAGTGAAAAAAATAATAATCAAACTCACTCGAACCCCTGAATCCTCGAACCCTTGAACCCTTTATTTTGGAGTTTTCTGTGTACCACGAAATCATCATGGGCGGAGTCGGGGGCCAGGGAATTATGGTGATCGGCAACCTTCTGGCCCAGGCTGCCTTCATGGAAGGCTTGAATGTTACGTACCTCCCGATCTACGGCGTGGAGAAGCGCGGGGGGCAGGCTGACTGCACCGTGGTCATCTCTTCGGAAGAGATTGGCTCCCCCATTGTGGGTACCCCGCAATCCTGTATCATCATGAGCCGGCCTTCCCTTGCCAAATATGGCCCCCGGATAAAACCCCAAGGCTTTCTCCTGCTGAATTCTTCCTTCGTGGACCCCCGGGAGGTACCGCGAAACGACCTGGATATTCTGGCGGTCCCGGCTATGGAAATCGCCCAAAACCTGGGCAATGACCGGCTGGGAAATATGGTGGTCATCGGTGCCTTCATCGAAAAGACGAAGGTGGTCAGCCTGGATGGGCTGCTCGGTGCCCTTTCCAAGGCCTTTGATGAAAGCTACCATCATCTGCTCCCGGCCAATGCTGCGGCGGTCCGTAAAGGGGCGGAGTATGCCCGAAACTCAGTTTGCAAACGACCCACCATACAGGGATGACCCCGCTACGGAGTGAACCCATGGAAGAAGAACAAAGGGGTCGAGAGCTGAAGGTGGGAGAAAAAGTGCGCGAGCTTCGCGAAAAGCTTGGATTATCCCTGCAAGAGATGGCCGAACGGACGGGATACTCCTCGGCCCTCCTCTCCCAGATCGAGAACCATATGATCTCTCCCCCTCTCGGCGCCCTGATCAAGATCGCCAAGGCGCTGGAGGTCAGGGTGGGGACTTTTTTTGGGGAAGAACCTCACGAACCTTTTACGATCGTGCGCAAACAGGAGCGCAAGCCTGTCTCTCGCTTTGCTTCCAAGGAAGGCGTGAGTTATGGCTATTCCTATGAGAGTCTGGGTTTTGACAAGAAAGACCGGCACATGGAGCCTTTCTTGATCACCTTAGAACCGGCCATGCTGAGAAGTGAAAAACTCTCTACGCACGAGGGGGAAGAATTCATTTTCATCCTGGAAGGAGAGATGGAGGTAATCCTGGGCACGCATAAAGACGTTCTCTATCCCGGCGATTGCATCTATTACGATTCCACCATCCCCCATAAGGTCCAGTGCCACCGGGGGATTCCCACAAGAATCCTGGCAGTGATTTGGGCGCCCCAGCCCTAAGGGAGAAGCAGCATGCCTATTTTATCCTCTGCGCAAGCCGAGCCAGAGGCCATCCTCACGGTGGCCAAGATGATCATGGCCGCCGTGACTACATCCCCCAAAGCCCGGGGAGTAAGCACCGTCACATCGGTCCTAATCCGCGCGGAGGAGAAGGAGCAGCTGGCGAAGGCCATGGAAGATCAAATTTCCCGAAAGAGCTTCAAGCTAGAGATCTTCAGGCGGGATGCCCAAAACATCCGTCATTCCGCAGCCGTGCTGCTCATCGGCGTCAAGGGGACCATGCCCAAAAAACCTGAGACCCCCTTCAATTGCGGGGCCTGCGGCTATTCCTCCTGCGCCGAGCTCATCCGGGCCAAGAAGAAGAAGGGGGAAGATTTCGTCGGTCCTCTCTGCGCTTTCCAGGTCATGGACCTGGGCATCGCCTTGGGCGTAGCCGCTAAAATGGCTGGCGAACTAAACATTGACAATCGGCTTATGTACACGGCCGGGGCCGCAGCGATGAACTTGGGTTTAATGGACGCAGATATGATCATTGCCCTGCCGCTATCGGTCAGTGCGAAGAATATCTTTTTCGACAGACGCTGAAAGGAGGTTAGGATTCCAGGGGTCCAGGGTCCAAGGGGTCAAGTGAAAAGAATTAGTCGTCCCAAATCCTCGAACCCTTGAACCTTCGAATCCTACTAAGAAATGACTTTACATGATCATATTCTAAATTGTGCCAAACCCTGCACCCTGCCGAACAAAAAATCGTGTTCTGTCCTCTCCCTCTCAGACCGGGATGCCCTGGCCGCTACTCTTGGCCTCTCCAAAAGGAATGTGGAAATCGCTGCCCTGGAGGCTGAGGTGATCCCGCAGCGCTACCTCCGCAACATCGGATCGCTGGAGACCTCCGGCCAGAAAAAGCTTCTTCAGGCCAAAGCCCTGCTGGTAGGGGCCGGGGG
>CAYQWO010000285.1:0-5101 GCA_964421095.1 uncultured Syntrophaceae bacterium | reverse complement strand
GAGGTGACTTTCTTAAGCTTACCTGGAAATAAAAATTGGCCAAGGTTGATCGAGAAGAAAAGAGAAAGAAAAGACGCGAGGAAAAACGGAAGGCCTATCGTCTGAGAACGCAGCGGATGGTCCGTCAGAGGAAGGCGGAAGAATTTTCCTGGTTGGCCATGGAAGCCTTTGACCGCCAGGACTATGCGATGTCCTTGAACTGGGCTTTGAAGGGAATCACGATTGATCCATCCGATGGCTCTCTTATGGACACGGCCATTCAATGCGCAGAATTTCTAAATGATGAAACTACCCTTTACTCCCTTTTACGACAATGCTGGGAGCAGGGAAACCTCTGGGGAGGAGCAGGGCACCTGAGGTTGGGGAAACTTGCTTTTCAGCGGAAAGATTTTAAGCTGGCCGAGAAGGTCTTCGAAAAATTGGTGGCAGGCCCGAAAAGGGGCGCATGGCGCTTTCCAAAAACTCAGTTAAAAGAAGTGGAAGGGTATCTTGCGTCCTGTCAAAGGATGCAGCAGCCCGCTCAGACAAGAGTTGAAATCGCTATACGGCAACCCGAGGATTCAGCAGAGCCAACCCCCCTGTCTTTTCCAGGTGCTGGGAGCCAGGCGGAGAAGGTAATAAGCCTCGCCCCGGAAGATTCTCTGGACCTAAAAATTTCCTTTGCGTTGAACGACAAGCCGATTTTGGAAGCGATAAGGGCCAACCGCAAAGCAGATCAGCATACATTCGATCTGGCCCTGCAAGCCTACAAACTCTCCTTCCGGGGTTCCTATGACCAGCTCCTTTGCCTTTCTACGCTTCGTAACGTGCAATCCCTCTGGTATCAGGAGGAAACTGCCCGCAAAGTCATGAAGACATTTCGCGGTCGGGCCATCCTGGCTGATGAGGTGGGCCTGGGAAAGACCATCGAGGCCGGCTTTGTCCTGAAAGAATACCTCCTGCGGGGTCTGGTGCGCTCGGTCCTGATCATCGTACCCAGCTCTTTGATTTCCCAATGGCAAGAAGAGATGCAGGAAAAATTCAACCTGCCCTTTGTCTCCTCCAATGATCCTCTTTTCCGGGAAGAGCCGGAGCGGTTCTGGGCAGAGCCGTTTATTTTAGTTTCTTTGCAGACCGCCCGGACCAAAAAACATTTCGAGGCCATCACTTCCCGGATTTACGATCTGGTAATCGTGGACGAGGCCCACCACCTGAAAAACCGGGCCACCCGCAATTGGAAGCTGATCAATGCCGTCAAGAAGACTTTCCTGCTGCTACTCACCGCTACCCCCGTGCAGAATAAGCTGGAAGAGCTCTATAACTTGGTTACATTGCTCAGACCGGGCCATCTTAAGACCTTGAAGGCTTTCAAAGAAGAATTCGTTACTCGCGGGGATCCCACAGACCCCCGCAACCGGGAGAAACTTAGACAGCTCCTCAAGGAAGTCATGATTCGCAACACCCGTTCGATCACCCAACTTCACCTGCCTCCGCGTTTCGCCTTTACCACCCGGGTAAGCCCAAAGCCGGCCGAGAGCAATTTCTATCAAAAGGTCAGCGAGTTTGTTATGGAACAAGCTCATCTGCCCTCGACCTATATTTCCAAGATGACCCTGCGCAGGTTGCTGGAGGCAGCGGGGTCTTCGCACATCGCCGCCCTGCGCATGCTGGAGAAAATTGCGGCTCAGAGCACGGACGGAATCCAGGCCGCAGCAAAAGAAATTTTGTCCATCGGGGAGGCTATCCAGATGGGAAGCAAGTCCCAAAAAGTCATAGAAATCCTCCGGGCCTCCCCTGATCAGAAGATCATCTTCGTCAATTATCTGGCTACCCTGGAATATCTCCAGCGAATGCTGGAAGAACAGAACCTTGCTCATACTGTTTTTCAGGGGAATTTGACCCCGTCCGAGAAACAAGCGGCTATGAATTCCTTCAAGGATGGATGCCCAATCCTCCTCACTACGGGTATAGGCGGAGAAGGATACAATTTACAATTCTGCCACATGATGATCAATTACGATCTCCCCTGGAACCCCATGCAAATTGAACAACGTATCGGACGAATCCATCGCATCGGGCAGGAAAAGGAGGTTCAGGTCTATAATTTTTGCGCCGCCGGGAGTCTGGAAGACCATATTTTGGATGTCCTGGATCGAAAAATCAATATGTTCGAGCTTGTGATAGGGGAAATCGAAATGATCCTGGGTCGCATCGAAGGAGAACAAGAGTTTAGCGACATGGTCTATGAAATCTGGGTCCGAAACGCAGATGAATCTCAGCGGAAGAAGGCTTTTGATTCCTTAGGGTCGCATTTAAAGCGGGCAAGAGCCGCCTATGAAAAGAGCAAAGAATTGGATGAAAAGCTCTTCCATGAGGATTTCGGGGTATGAACAAAGTTTCTGATCCGGAGCTTTTCTCTTTTTCGGTCCGGTTGCTCGAAAAGAATGGCGGGCTGGTTGAACAGCGCTCTGACCATCTACTGACTTTGCTACCCCAGCATCTGGCCCATTCATTGGAAATCCCTGAAGAAGTTCGCCTGGGGGGAGATGGGATCCCGCTCCTCTACGGGAGCCCCTTCCTGGACCGCCTCATTCACCTGGCCACCCGTGAAGTACCCATTGTTTATGGCCAGGTGGAAATTTCCTATTTGAAAAAGGCCGGATTCGAGCAGCTCATCGGTCAAGATCTTTCGTTCATCGATGGCCAGGTCCACATGATCAGCCGGGGGGAAGCCCGCACGACTTATATGTTGCTGATTTGCCATTATGTTGCCCTCAGTGATGAACGGAAAGAAGGCCTGGTTAAGGTAGGGATGCACGAGGCAAGCGGGGCGATGATCCCTGACCTTGAGGAACGCCTATCCGAATTTCGGCTCCAATTCTTTGAACCAGGAAAGGTTCCGCCCCACTTCCCTGTGCATCTGGAACAGGCTCTCTCCTGCGCCCTGAAAAGCGCCAGGACCCGTACAGAAACTGAACTTTCCGACTTCTTCAGCAGCATGCGCAGACGGCTCCGCCGCGATGTAAGCCATACGCGGGAATATTATGAAGCCTTGAAAAAAGAGATGGAAGACAGCCTGGGCCGCCCGCATCTCACCGATGCCCAGGGGCAGGAAAGGATGGCTAAAATTCGGGAACTTCCGCATGAAATGGCCAATAAGATTGCGGACCTCGAACATAAATACCAGGTACAAGTTACCCTGACAGGATGCGCTGCTCTGCGTTTTATCGTCTCGGTGGTGCAGGTCATGGTTGGAATTAATTATCGCAGATTTCAACGGATGGCTGGACTCACCTGGAATCCCATCACCCAGCGTCTGGATCCCCTTGTTTGTGAACGTTGCCAAGGGACCATCCGCACCCTATGCCTTCGGGAAAAAGATTCTCAAATTTTGCTGCTCTGCCCCTCCTGCAGCGCGCGGTCTTAAATCCATGCGCGTTCTGCTTATCAATCCTCCCTATCCGGTTTGTGAAAGTCTTACCATGCCCCTGGGGCTCCTCTATTTGGCCGCTCGACTGGAAGAAGCAGGCCATCAGGTGGTTCTGGAGGATATACAACTTTGCCGCTCCCCCATCGGCCGGGTTAAAAGAGCCCTTCAGCGCTCGAATCCACGGATTGTGGGAGTCACCTCGTTTTCTCTCAATCTTCCGGTCGCCTCCAAGATTCTTCAGGCCGTCAAACGCCTTTGTCCCGATACGATTACCGTATGGGGTGGCCCCCACGTCTCCTTTGACGATGAAGCTATCCTCCGGGATCATCGTTGGGTTGACGTCATCGTTCGGGGTGAGGGAGAAGAGACTCTGCTGGAGATGTTGGAGCAGGTGAAGCGAGGCCGAGGATTCGAAAGTGTAATGGGAATAGCCTGGAGGAAGGCGGAGGGAAGCCCGCAGCGAAACCCTCCGCGCCCCTTCCGGGAAAACCTGGATGGGTTACCCAGACCGGCCTGGCATCTTCTGAAACTTTCTCAGTATCGGGCTTTCGGGGACGGAGCAAGCGTCCTCACTTCCCGGGGATGTCCTCACCGGTGTGTCTTCTGCCTGGGAAGGAAGATGGTCGGGGCCCATGGCCGATTCCGGAGCCCTACGGCCGTTGTAGACGAAATGGAGGCTTTAGTAAGCCTGGGGTTCCAACGTATCCGGGTGGAGGATGACCTTTTTACGTTCCGAAAAGACCGGGCTTTAGCCATCTGCCAGGAGCTGGGCCGCAGGGGTCTTTCCGTTCGATGGCGGGCCTATGCGCGAGTCGACACAGTGGATGCAGAGCTCCTGTCCTGGATGCGTAGAACGGGCTGCGAAAGAATTCTTTTCGGTGCTGAAAGTGGCAGCCCGGAGATCTTACGCCGGATCCGCAAAGGGATCACTCCGGAACAGACTTTCCGGGCTGTAAAGATGACCCAGGAGGCTGGTATTGGAGTCCTGGCTTCGTTCGTACTGGGCCTCCCCGGTGAGACTCCGCAGACTTTGCGTCAGACCTTGGAGTTCGCTGATTCTTTAGGGGCTCCCTACAGCCTCAACCTTCTTACCCCTTATGTAGGCACCGAGGTTCGGGAGCGCGCCGCCGAGTGGGGGATCCAGATTCTCTCCAATGACTGGCGTCTTTATGGGCAAGGGTCGCCCCTCACAGCTACACCTACCATAGGTCCTCGGCACCTGAGCAGGGCTATGAACCAATATCGCCGCGGTGTAAGCCAATACCTTGAAGACCTCCTGGAGAGAGAGCGCCGCGGTATCCTCCGCAAAGAAAACGCCGAGGAACTTGAGCGCCACCGGCACTGGAACTTTCTTAGGCGGTTGATCGCAGAGGAGATTCTGGAACGCTATGGGAGTGTTCCACATGAATCGGATGCAAAGGGAATCGCAGGCCTGGCCAGGTCTCTGGCCTCCCCCCTGGGTATGCCCGAGGATGAAGTAAAAAGGCATCTTGAACCCCATCTTCGCGGTGGCCATATTTGTCTGTCTTCAGGCCCGGAAGGCTTTCGCTGGACCTAGGCTTCCTCCTGAGGTCAAAAGACTTTCACCGCAGAGCTCGCTGAGAGCCCACCCTCTGCGCTCTCTGCGGTTAAAATGAACTCAATGCAGCCCGAAGAGACGGGGGAGCCAGAGCGAAAGGGAGGGAATGTAGG
>CAYQWO010000284.1:0-5116 GCA_964421095.1 uncultured Syntrophaceae bacterium | reverse complement strand
GTAGGGGGCTACTTTCCCCGGGCCTTCTTAACTTCGGTAAGGAACTTTTGGGCATTTTCTGCAATTACGGAGTACTTCTTCTCCGCCACAGCCTTTTTATCCACCAATTCTCCACCGGCGGCAATGGCCGCAGCCCCGGCTTTGATGAACTCCCCGGCGTTTTGTAAATTGACACCCCCTGTGGGAACGAGCGGGATATGGGGAAGGGGTCCCTGGAGGGCCCTGATGTAGGCTGGGCCGCCAACCTGGGCGATGGGGAAGACTTTGACCAGGTCTGCGCCGGCCTCCCAGGCCGTGAGGATTTCCGTGGGAGTGAGGGCTCCCGGAATGACCACCGCGCTGTAGCGATTGGACATCTTGATTACATCCAGGTTCAAAGAAGGACTCACCAGGAATTGAGCGCCGTTGATAAACGCCGCGCGGGCCGTTTCCGGGTCGAGAACTGTTCCCGCCCCCAGCAGGACCTTTGTGCCGAATTTCTGGCTGACTTCCTTGATGACGTCCATGGCTCCAGGGACCGTCATAGTCACCTCGATGACCGAAATGCCTCCCTCAT
The DNA here is from genome assembly GCA_964421095.1 of uncultured Syntrophaceae bacterium. Taxonomy (GTDB): domain Bacteria; phylum Desulfobacterota; class SM23-61; order SM23-61; family SM23-61; genus CAYQWO01. Next base: position 4,560 of record CAYQWO010000284.1, on the reverse strand, counting down.
GAATGGCCTTGGCCACTTCAAAAGCCTCTTGGGCAGAAGAGACGCGGATGACGGGAACGACTCCTTCTTCCAGGATTTTCGTCAGAACTTCTTTCATAAAAACCTCCCTTTAAAAACAGAGTTCAAGGGTCCAAGAGGCTAAGGGTTCCAGGATTGAGCATTTCACCTGAACCCTCGAATCCTTGAACCCTGTTCTTATCTCGATATTCTCAGCCCCGCCCCTTTGATCTGCGCTTCCACTTCTTCCAGCGTGGCCCAGTTGAAGTCTCCCCACACCGTGTGTTTCAGTGCAGCCAGGGCGTTGCCATACTTCAGACCTTTATCTACATCGCCGGTAAGGTAGCCATAAATGAACCCGGCGGTGAAAGAGTCCCCGGCGCCGACCCGGTCCACAATCTCGACGGTATAAGTACGGTCTGAATAGATTTTCCCATCTGCGTAAGCGATCGCCGTCCAGTTGTTCTTCCAGACTGAAATGTCTTCCCGCAAAGTAATGGCCACCACCTTGAACCCGAAAGTTTTGGCCAGGTTTGCGGCCACCTTCTGGTAGCTATCTTCCCGGATTCCGAAGACGACCCCGGTGTCTTCTTCAGTGGTGGTGAGGATGTCCACCAGCTTCATCAAAGGCTCCTGGCAGCTTTTGGCCGCGGCGGGCGGCCAGAGCTTCTTCCGGTAATTGAGGTCATAACTCACCAGGCACCCCGCCTCCTTGGCGGTCTTCATGGCCAAGGCTGTAGTCTCGGCGGCCGCAGGGCTGAGAGCCGGAGTGATGCCGCTTACATGGAAAAGCTTTGCCTTGGAAAGGACTTTTTTCCAGTCAACCTCTCCGGGCTGGATCGTGCTGATGGCCGAATTTCCCCGGTCATAGAGAACGGAGCTGGCTCGCGGGGCCGCGCCAAACTCCACGAAGTAAAGGCCCTGGCGCCCTTGATCGCTGAAGACTACATGGGAAACATCGACTCCCAACTCGCGGGCCCGATTTCGCACCATTCTTCCCAGGGAATTATTGGGAAGTTTGGAGACCCAGGCTGCGGCCATTCCCAGCCTGGATAATCCCACGGCCACGTTCACCTCGCTGCCGCCGATTTCCACGTCCAAGGCATGACTCTGTTCCAGACGCCCAAAATGCGGCGGGCTCAGGCGGAGCATAGCCTCGCCAAAAGTAACCACGTCGTACATCATCGCTCACCTCCCGCTATCGATTGCGGAATGCGGAATGCGGATTGCGGATTTGGGATCGAGCCTCTATTCCGCAATCCGCAATCTGCAATCTGCAATTCACAGGTCCACCCCATCGATATCTGATCCGCAATTATAACACTTCTTCTCCTTTACCTGGTATTTGAGAATCTGAAAACCCAGCCGGTCTACCAGGAGTTTGCCGCAATGATAACAATACGTATCCTCCCCTTCATCCCCCGGGACATTTCCCGTGTAGACGTAGCGTAAACCAGATTCCAGTCCGATTTTTCTGGCCCGTTCAAGAATCTGTATAGAGGTGGCCGAGCGGTCGAGCATCTTGTACATGGGGTGGAAGCGGCTGATATGCCAGGGGGTTTCCTTGCCCAAAGAAACCAGGAATTGGGCCAGGTTACGAAGTTCTTCTTGGCCGTCATTGAGGCCGGGGATGATCAGGGTGGTAACTTCCACCCAAACGCCCAATTCCTTCATCACCCGCAGAGAGTGGAGGACGCCTTCGAGCTTGGCCCCGCACCGTTTCCGGTAGAACTCCTCGGTAAAGGCCTTCAAGTCGACGTTGGCTCCGTGCAGGTGGGGATGGATCGTCCGCAGAGCCTCCTCGGTCATGTAGCCATTGGTCACAAAGATGTTCTTCAGCCCCTCCTGGGTGGCCTGCCGGGCAATGTCATAGGCATACTCAAAATAGATGGTCGGCTCGGTATACGTATAGGCGATCGTCTTACAACCCGTCCTCTTGGCCAGCGCCACGATTTCCTCCGGGCTGACATCTTCCCCGAGGATGCGATTCTGATCGCGGGGCATCTGGGAGATTTCGTAATTCTGGCAAAAATCGCAGTGGAAGTTGCAGCCTACCGTGGCAATGGAGAAGGAACGAGACCCGGGGGCAAAATGAAACATGGGCTTCTTCTCGATGGGGTCCACGTTGCGGGAGATGAGCTGGCGGTACACCAGGGTGTAGAGCACTCCCTCCTGGTTCTGTCGCACACCGCAGATTCCCTGTTTGCCCTTCGCGACCTGGCAGCGATGGTTGCAAAGCTGACAATGGACCTTTTGATCGCTCAGTTTCTGGTAGAGGATCGCTTCTTTCATGGGCAGACCTCTCAAGTCGGTTCGGGCGCGGCCGCTTTCTTCTTCCCAAAGACCCTCACGATCCACACCGAGACCTCATAGAGGACTTGAATGGGAACCATCATCAGCAGCATGGTGTAAGCGTCCGGCGTGGGGGTGAGAATCGCCGAAAGAATCGAGTTGATCAGCAGGGCATATTTTCGATTTCTCGCCAACGTCTGGTACCCGATCAACCCGGCCCTGCCGAGGACCAGCGTAATCAAGGGAAGCTCGAAAACCACCCCAAAGGCGAAGACCAAGCCGACGGAAAAGGACAGGTACTTGGACAGCCCGATCATGGGCTTGAGGTTCTCGCTCCCATATGTTACCAGGAAGTTAATCCCCACGGGCAAGACGAAATAATAGCAGAAGAAAGCTCCGGCATAGAAAAGGGCCGTCGCGGAAAGAACGACCGGCAGGGAGTAACGCCGGGAATCGAAGGAAAAAAGCGGGGCGAAGGCCCCCCAGAGGCCGTTGAATATAAAGGGCACGGCCAAAAAGACGCCCATGAAGAGGGCCAGGCGGAGCGAGGCGAAGAAGCCTTCCGGAAGGCTGTACATGATCAGCGGCAAGCCCAGAGGCTTCTGGAGAAAGTGTAAGGCTTCTCTCCAGAAAAAATAGGAAACCACTGAGAGCGCCGCGATGATGATAAACATGCGAATTAAGGCGCTGCGCAATCCTTCGAGCTTGTCGAAGACCTCGTTCCTGTCCCACTCCCGAATTTTATCACCCCATCCCATACCGGAAGAATTATACGCCGCAGGATTTTTATTGCAAAGATAAATTTTCCAGCCCCAAATACATTTTCAGGGGCTCACAAAAGGAGCTGAGGGAAGGAAGAGTATCCGCGCGGGGGCTTTCGGCCGGGGGATCAGAAACTCCTGTTATAATAGCGTACCTTTGGGAATCACCACGATGCCCGACTCGGTGACCGTGAATTTCTTGGCGTCCTCTTGCAGATGGAATCCGATCTGGTATCCTTCGGGGATGCGGACCCTCTTGTCCACGATCACCCGGTTCAGGAGGACGCGTCTCCCCACATCCACATCATCCATCAAGATCGAGTCTCGAACCTCAGAATAGCTGTGGAGGCGCACCCTCGGGGATAGGATGGAGCGGAGGACCTTTCCCCCGCTGATGATGCAACCGCTGGAGAGGATGGAATTGTAAGCGACTCCGACGCGACCCCCTTCATGTTCCTCGAAGAAGACGGTCTTGGCCGGGGGAGCGGGGGGCTGGTACGTGCGGATCGGCCAATCTTGGTCGTAGAGGTTGAATAGGGGGTCGATGGCCACCAGGTCCATGCTGGCCTCATAATACGCGTCGATAGTGCCGACATCCCTCCAGTACTTGGCCACTTTTTTGTTTTCATCCCGGAAGCTGTAGGCATAGACGCGATCCTGGCCAACCATAGCGGGAATGACATTCTTGCCGAAATCGTGCTGGGAGTTGGGCTCTTTGGCGTCTTCAATGACCCGGCGAACCAGAACCTCGGTGTTGAAAACGTAAACCCCCATGTTGGACAGAATGAGTTCGGGGTTTCCGGGGATGGTCTTCGGAATCTCCGGTTTTTCCTCAAATCCGATGAGGCGATAGTCTTCGTCAACCTGGATCACGCCCAGTTCTCGGGAAAGATTCTTGTTCATCTCGATGACGGCTACAGTGAGATCAGCCCGGTGCTCCTGGTGATAGGCGATCATCTCCATATAATTCATCTTGTAAAGATGGTCTCCGGATAGGATGAGGACCAGATCCGGGCGATTCATCTGCAGGACATAAATGTTCTGGTAGATGGCATCGGCGGTGCCCAGATACCAGTCCTGGCTGACCCGTTGCTGAGCGGGAATGAGATTGATAAATTCATCCAGCTCGGGGTTGAAGATGTTCCAGGCTTGCATGATGTGCCGGTTGAGGGACAGAGATTTGTACTGGGTGAGAAGGTTGATCCGCCGAATCCCGGAGTTCAGGCAGTTGCTCAAACTGAAGTCGATGATGCGGTAGATCCCCCCGAAGGGCACAGCGGGTTTGGCTCGATCCTGGGTGAGGGGGTAGAGTCGTTCGCCCTTGCCGCCGGCCAGAAGCATCGCCAGGATTCTCGCGGGCAAAGCACGCCTCCTTGCTGACTATAATTTCGTGGCCCTTTTCCGCTTGTCCAGGACTTCGCGGATCTTTTGCTTGAGCTCTGTAAGGTCAGAAGATTTGATCACATACGCCTCGGCCCCCCAGGTCATGAAGTTTTCCCGGTACTGGGGA
>CAYQWO010000283.1:0-5123 GCA_964421095.1 uncultured Syntrophaceae bacterium | reverse complement strand
CACACAGCCAGGGATACAGCCGATCAGCTGGAAGAAGAGGGAATGGAAGAAGTCGCAAAATTCATCTTGGCCTGGATCCAGAGCTGGGAAAAGACCGATTAACCGAAACTGACACTGGTTCCTCTATTGACGGGATAAAATTTGTTCAGACTGAGCCTTTGGGAATACTCAAAATCTGACCGCAAAAGAAAATTCTTTCCGGACTGCAGAGCACTCCTCTGCTTTCTCTGTGGTTTCAAAAGTGCTTTGGTCTTTCAGGTGATGTTCCAGGGGAAATCCATGCCCGGAAACTTGGGCTCCGGGTCTGTCTGTACGTTGATGCAGGCGGGAAGTCCGCTGGCAAAAGCGCGCTGCACGGCTGGCCTCACATCTTCGGTACGTTCTACATATTCTCCGTATCCCCCCATCGCTTCGACGATCTTGTGGTAAGGCCTCAGGCCCAATTCGCAGCCGATGACCCGATCCCTCCCGTATTTGGCGATCTGCCCCCGGCGGATCTGCCCCCATCCCCCGTCATTGGAGACAACGCAAACGATGGGAATACAGTGACGTACAGCCGTGTCGAACTCCATCAGAGAAAATCCAATGGACCCATCTCCGGTTAAAACCGCCACCTTTCGCTGCGGATCAGCAAGTTTGGCGGCGATGGCGTAAGGAATCCCTACGCCCAGGTGGCCAAAGCCTCCAACCCACATGAGTGACCCGGGGCTGAAGGCGTTGAGCAGAATATTTGCAAAAAGAGCAATATCCCCTCCATCAACTACGAGCGCCGCATCTCGCGGTAAGACTTCTCGGACCTCCTGGGCCAGCCTCGCAGGGTGAACTGGACTTCCGGCCTTACGAATGTCTCCCGCGAACTGGCCTCTCACCCCGCTGATCATGGCTTTGATCGTTTTCGCCCAATCATCGGTAATTTTCGGTTTCCCCTGAAGGGCCTGGCGAAGTTGGGCCAGGACAGCCCCGGCATCTCCAGGAATCCCCACGTCCACGGGCCGGTTTTTTCCAATCTCTTCCGGCTCGATATCGACCTGGATCACTTTTATGTCAGGATGGAATATGGGGGGGCGTCCATAGGCGATGGTCCAGTCTAATTTGGTTCCCACGATAAGGGCGACGTCTGCCTGGGTGAGACCTGCCGGGAAGAGTCCCCCACCCAGCGGATGATCATCCGGGATGATTCCCCGGGCGAGGCTTCGGGTGTAGAAGGGGATATTTGTGGCTTCCACAAAGGCACACAATTCTTCGCCGGCTCCCGACCACCAAACCCCACCGCCAGCGACGAGTACCGGACGTTTGGCTTTGGCCAAGAGATCGGCAGCTTTCTCAATCGCCAGCGGATCGCCAAATGGCCGGTGCTCAGTCCGATAACCCTTGGGCCATATGACCTCTTCTCTTCTTACATTACTGTCAACGACGTCAATGGGGATTTCTAAGAAGACCGGCCCCGGTCTTCCACTTCGAGCCTGCCGGAAGGCAGAGGATACATATTCGGAAATTCGACTGGTTTTTAAGACGCTGCGCGCCCATTTCGTAATGGGATGCATGACCTCTATATGATCCATGTCCTGCAATGCCCCGATGTCTCGTCTTTCGATAGAACTTCTGCCGGAAATAATGACCACAGGAGAGCCACTTTGCATGGCTACGGCCACCCCGGGCAAAGCATTCACCGCCCCCGGCCCAGCGGTTACTACCGCCACACCGGGTTTGCCGGTAAACCGGGCCCATCCTTCGGCCATGTTAACGGCAGCCTGCTCGTGTCGGGTATCAATGATCCTGATTCCATAATCAATGCAGGCATCGAATATACTGTTGATATGGCCCCCGGAAAGCCCAAAGATGCAGTCCACACCTTCTGCTTTAAGCCCCCAGGCTACCAGATCGCCGCCACGCCAGACCTCTTTTTCTCCCATTTTTCCCGACCTCCCCTTTGTCCGCGAATTTTTTCATTGACCGTGCCCGCCTATTAAAAAAGCATCCGAGCCGATTTCTTTAACGCTCACCCCATTCTGTTCACTCCAAACAAAAAAGCCCATGAAAGACTAAAAAGAACCTCCCAGCTCAATAAATTTCTGCGGGTTTTGAGATTCTGAGGAACCTGCCCTCAGCCATCACTGCTTCTGTTTTACAAATTACCCCATTATAAGGTATCTTAAGAAAAAGCTTCTCTCCAAGAGGCCGAACGTAGTCGGGGGATAAAGAATGATAAATACTATACCAAGAAACAATGCCCAAGGTCTCGGATTTTTTTTTGAGCCGAAGAGCGTGGCTATAGTGGGGGCTTCCCGGACGCCGGGCAAGATCGGTAATACCATCTTGCGGAATTTACTCAAGCTGGGCTATAGGGGCCGGATTTTTCCGGTAAACCCCGGTGCCGGTGAGATTGACGGGCTGAGAAGTTATCCTTCGGTGGCAGCTATACCGGAAACCGTGGAACTGGCGGTGATCGCCGTACCCGCCCACTTAGTCCTGGAAGTCATGAGGGATTGTCAGCGGAAGGCGGTGAGGGGGGTGGTCGTCATCTCCTCGGGATTTTCAGAGGCTGGAAAGGAAGGGATGGAGCGACAGCGGGAGCTGATGCGGCTGGCGGCTGAGGCCGGCATCAGGATCATCGGCCCCAATACTACTGGCATCCTCAACCCCGGAGGCCGATTCACTACAACCTTTGTTGATTTAAAGGGAGTAAAGCCCGGGGGCATAGGCTTTGTGGCTCAGACGGGCATGTTTGCCGGTATGATGTTCCAATGGATTTTTTCCTCGCAGCACTTCGGCCTGAGCAAAGTGATCGGCCTGGGCAACAAGGCGGATGTAGCTGATCACGATGCGCTTGAATATCTGGCTCAGGATGAGGCCACGCGGGTGGTCATCATGTACATCGAGGGCGTAAAGGATGGGAGATGTTTCCTGGAGTCGGCCGAGAGGTTAGTGCGCAGCAAGCCCCTGGTGGTGATCAAAGGGGGGAAGACCGAAGAAGGCGCCAGGGCAGTCCATTCACACACTGGCTCGATGGCCGGCCGGGATGAAATCTTTGAAGCATTGTTCAGGCAGGCGGGTGCTATTCGCGTAAGCGACTTTGAGGAGCTTCTTGACTTTGGTAAGACCTTTGCCTATCAGCCCTTGCCCCGGGGCAACCGCATAGCCATTGTAACGCTCTCCGGCGGCGCTGGAGTGATCGCTACCGATGCCTGCCTGGAGAGGGGACTCAGGCTCGCCCATCTTGAACAGCAAACCCTGGCGAGATTGAAGGAGAAAATGCCACGCTGGGCCAGCCCGGGAAACCCGCTCGACGTAGAACCTATCTCCGAGATTGTCACCCGGGAGGGGGCCTACAGGCTGAGCTTAGATGCCGTTCTATCTGATCCCGGAGTGGACCTGGCCCTCGTGGTCATGACCACTTTCCAAATGCCCCGAATCCACGCCGATTATGTGCTTGAAGTAGCCCGGGCCCATCCTGAAAAGCCGGTCGCAGTGTGCATCATAGGTGAGGCAGCCATCTACAGCCAACTCTACCAGGTTATGGAGGAAGCAAGTGTCCCGGTTTTCGTGAGCGTTCGCCGGGCAGCGGCCAGCCTGGCGGCTCTGTATAAACATCGCCGCTTCCTGGATAGCCTGGCCTGATGGGCATCTGAGGATCTCTATGTATCCCAACCCATTGAGCGGATGCTGGGGGGTAGCCGCGGCTGGCCCTTGGCCAGCGGCACCATGCAGATGCAGCGCATCAACATCGCCGGGGCGATGCTGGGAAGGCGGTTCAGTCAGCGATAGGAAACAGATGCAAGAGTTCAAGGAGAACACCCATGGGATTAAGGGAATTGAATGTGGATCTTACTGATGAGCATATCGCCTTGCGGGATGCCGCCAGGAAGTTCTTCGGGGAAGTTTGGCGGCCTGCGGCCGTTGAACTGGATAAACTCCCGGATCCTCAGGACGTAATCGCTGCAGGGTCTATCTTATGGGATGTTCTTCGCCAGACCTGGAAGCTGGGCTACCACAAGATGCCCTTCTTGAAGGCAGTGGGAGGATTGGAGCTGGATACCTTAAGCCTGGCCCTGATCAGTGAAGAAATGGGCTGGGCGGCTCCGGACCTGGCCGTCTGCTTGGCTGTCTGTTTACCCCCTTTTGCTTATGCTCAGCTTTCTCCTGATCCTGAGGTACGGGACTTAACCCGAAAGTTCTGTGAAGATACTGAAGCAAAGATGATCGGATGTTGGGCCATTACTGAGCCAGATCACGGTTCGGACTGGATCCTCTTGGATGAACGGGCGAAGGACCCCAAGTTTGTTCCGCAGGTGAGGGCCGTTCTGGATGGCGACCACTACGTGATCAACGGACAGAAGTCATCCTGGGTCAGCAATGGCACCTTCGCCACGCACGCCGCTCTCTGGCTGTGCCTGGATCCACATAGAGGGATGGAGGCCGGCGGGATTGCAGTCGTCCCGCTCAACCTGCCGGGCGTCTCCCGGGGGAAACCCCTGAACAAGATCGGTCAGCGGGCCTTGAACCAAGGGGAGATCTTCTTCGACAGCGTGCGTATCCCCAAAACTATGATGGTTGCCCAGGATCCCGCCATCTTCCAATTTTTATCGAATGCTCAAATGGCTTTGGCCAATGGGTTAATGGGCCTTTGTTTTACCGGGACGGCCCAGGCGGCTCTCGAAGAGGCGATTAAATATGCCAAGACGCGGGTGCAAGGGGGACAACTGATCTGCAAGCACCAGAGTGTGAAGCTGAAGCTTTTTGACATGTTCGTATCCGTTGAAGCAGCCCGCTCTCTGGCCCGCCGGGTGGCCGTTTACAATGGTCGACTCCTCAAACAGATGCAGCCCCCCGCGGTCCATTACGCCATGGCCTCTAAGACCCTCTCCACCGAAACGGCGTTTCGGGTAGCCAGCGAGGCAGTACAGATACACGGGGGATATGGACTTTGCAAGGATTACTATGTGGAGAAGATTTTTCGGGATGCGCGGGCGGCGATGATTGAAGACGGGACCAACGAAGTGTTAGCCTTAGCGGGAGCAGATAGACTTTTAATTGGTAAGGTTAGAGGGGAAGTTTAAAAATAGGGAAACCATAGAGAACACAGTGCGGCATAGCCGCAACCAAAAAAGGAGGAATTCATAATG
>CAYQWO010000282.1:0-5135 GCA_964421095.1 uncultured Syntrophaceae bacterium | reverse complement strand
GCGGCCGAGGAAGCCAAGTTAGTGAATAGGGATTATCCCCTGGTGCTCATGGCTGGCAACCACATGGAAATGGTGGCCAATACGATCATGCGTGACCCCGCCTGGAATGAAGGCCGACGTCCTTGTACCATGCGCATCCATCCAGCCGATGCGGAAAAACTTGGGATGGCCGATGGACAGACGGCCTTTATCGAAACCGAGGCAGGATCTGCCCTGGTGGAAGCAGAGGTTACGGAGAGTTCCCACCGCGGCCAGGTGGTCATCCCGCACGGTTTTGGCCTCATCCATATGGAAAAAGTTTATGGAGTCAACGTCAACCGGCTGGCGCCCGCAAAACATCGAGACCGCCTGGCGGCCACGCCTTTACACCGTTACATCCCCTGCCGGGTGCGCAAGGCGTAACCAAGGACCTCGCCACAGAGGTCACAGAGAATACAGAGTTAATATAGGCTAAAACGCAGAAATTTACGACGAGTTAGAAGTTTGTCGCCCGCGAATGGTTATTATTTTATTATTGCCTTTATAAATCTCTGTGATCTCTGGGTCCTCTGTGGCGAAAAATCCCTAAGAATTTAAGGAGGGGGATCCATGGCAATTCTCCTCTTGATCTTTGCTTACCTTCTGGGTTCTGTTCCCACCGGGGTGATCCTGGCGAAGGCCTTCGGGAATGTAGATCCCCGCACATTGGGAAGCAAGAATATCGGGGCGGCAAACGTGTACCGCACGGCCGGGAAAAAATTGGGCATCATTACGCTTTTGGGCGACATCCTGAAAGGCCTGATCCCTGTAGCCGTTGCCCGGGGAACTCTCGATTCGTATTTCTGGATCGGAGCCGTGGCCCTGGTGGCTTTTTGCGGCCACCTCTACCCGATCTTCCTGAAGTTCAAAGGGGGTAAGGGAATCGCCACCGGGCTGGGGGTTTTTTTGGCCCTCTCTCCGTTGCCAGCCATCCTGTCTTTTTTGATCTTTGGGGCCGTATTATACAAGTGGCGGTATGTTTCTTTAGGGTCTCTGGCGGCGACCGCGGCTTTTCCCTTTCTTCTTTCCTTACTCAACCCCCATCACATCTATATCCCGTTTGCCATCATCATTGGCGTGCTCATCTTCTACCGTCACCGGGAGAACATCGAGCGTTTGCTGGCCGGAAAAGAGACGAAATTCGGGGAAAGATCCAGGATGCCAGAACCTTCTGGAGCAAAACCGTAGGGCGAGGCTGACCAGGACGTAGACCATGGAAAGATCCGTAATGACGATGGAAGAAGTCGCGAAATACCTGAACTTTAGCGTGAGGCAAATCCAGCGCCTGGTGGCCAGCGGTGAGATCCCCTGCTCCCGGATTGGCGGGCAGCTCCGCTTTTTGAAGGCCAGGATCGATGAATGGATCCGGGAACATGAAATGAAGCCGGCGATTTTTTGTTCGGGATGCAACCAAGCGTTCACCGAGCCTCTCCCACCTGCGGCGAGGAAGAAGGAAGATTTGCAGAACCCTGAATATGTCCGCATTAAACAATATAGGGATGGGGGAGAGTATTTCTGTCCGGACTGTTTTTCCAGGACTAAAACCTGTTCCCTCTGCGGGAAACACTTCCTGCCAGACCTCCAGAGCCCCAGGCCGGAGGTTTGTTTCCAATGCGCGGCCCTCGATGCCGAGAGAAAAAAATAGTTACTCAACGTAAAGCTTGGGATCCTCGCACAAGAATTTGGTCACCCCACCCCAAAAGGTTTTAATTCTCCATTCCGGGGGAATCGGCGACCTGTTTTTGGCACTGCCTGCCCTGCGGATTTTCCGTCGAGCCTTTCGGCGCGCTACTTTAGAACTCATGGGGCGCCCGGAAAGGCTGGCCTTAGTCGCTTTTGACCTGCAAGCACAGTCTATCCACTCCATCGACCAGGCGGGAATGGCCTATTTCTACGCAAATGGGGGAACCCTTCCTCCGCGGCTATCTGCTTTTTTTTCTTCATTCATTACCGTTCTTGTTTTTGGGAAGGACAGTGGAAATATTCTGGCGAAAAACATGGGGCGGGCGGGAGTGGAAAGGGTTATTCCTATTCCCTCCTTTCCGCCGAAAGAATCGGCGATCCACGTTTCTGATTATTTGATCGAGGCTTTGAGGGCTGCGGGCATCGCAGGGCAAAGTTTATCCTCACCTTTGCGCCTCCCGCAAAAGGCTCTGGGCTTTGCCAGACGATTCTGGGCCGGCTTCGGTTTGCAAGAAGGGCAGCGGATTTTAGCAATCCATCCGGGAAGCGGCAGCCCGGCGAAGAATTGGGACCCGAAAAAATTTGCCAGGGTTGCGGACTGGGGTAGCGAACGGTGCAAAATACTCCTGATCTCCGGCCCCGCTCAGGATGGGGTAGAGGAGGTCAGGGGGTCCATGAAGAAAGCCAGACCTCTGGTCGCGGATAATCTTCCTTTGATTCAGTTGGCCGCTGTACTCAAAGCAAGTACAGCCTATCTGGGCAATGACTCAGGGATCACTCATCTGGCAGCATCGCTCGGCTTGCCGACCGTGGCCATCTTTGGCCCTACGAATCCGGCAATCTGGGGCCCAAGGGGGCCGAGGGTGCATATTATTTGCGCCAAAAATCCTTGTGCCCCCTGTTCCCCTGAAGCGCGATCCGCCTGCTCCCGGCCTTGCCTGCAAAGCATCGAGCCAGATTCAGTGATTGAAGTCTTATCCCCCTTTTTAGGCCTCTTATCCTGATCTCTTGGCTCTCCACTCCCAGTTATCGGCTCATGTCACGGGTATAACCCCAGAAGCTCGATGGCTTCGGCCACTCGGCCCACGGCCAGCATGTAAGCCCCGAGCCGAGGGGTAACTTTGTGGTCCCGGGCCATCTTGAAGACCTCGTGAAAGCTGCGGACCATAATCTCTCCCAACTTGCGATTGACGTCATCCTCGCTCCAGAAAAACTCCTGGATGTTCTGCACCCATTCGAAATAGGAGACGGTGACGCCGCCGGCATTCGCCAGAATGTCAGGGATGACCAAGACCCCCTTGCTTTGCAAGATTTCGTCGGCCTCGGGAACAGTGGGCCCATTTGCTCCCTCGACAAGGATCCTGGCCCGGACTTTGGGCGCATTCTTCAGGGTGATGACATTTTCCAGGGCCGCCGGAACCAGGACAGCGCATTCCAAGGTGAGCAGATCTTCATTGGTGATGCGGTCGCAATCTCTGTAGTCGCAGACCGAAGCCCCTTTCTGCTTGGCCTCAAAAACCTTCTTTGGGTCAAGGCCCTTGGGATTATAGATGCCACCCTTGGAGTCGCTGACAGCGATAATTTTCGCTCCCAATTCATGAAAGATTTTGGCCGCACTGTACCCCACATTGCCGAACCCCTGAACGGCGACGGTTGCTTTTGTCAAATCCATCTTCAACAACTTTGCGGCTTCCGTGGTCACAAAGACGCAGCCCCGCCCCGTGGCTTCCTTGCGACCCAAGGTTCCCCCTAAAGAGATTGGCTTGCCAGTGACTACCCCGGGTACGCTGTGACCGTGAGCCACACTATATGTATCCATGATCCAGGCCATAACCTGAGCGTCTGTATAAACATCCGGGGCGGGAATGTCCTTATCCGGCCCGATGATGATCAGGATTTCGCTGGCAAAGCGCCGGGTCAGGCGTTCGATCTCGGCCCTGGACATTTCCTTAGGGTTGCAGCGCACACCTCCTTTGGCCCCTCCATAAGGAATGCTGACTACGGCGCACTTCCAGGTCATCCACGCCGCCAGGGCCTTGACTTCATCCAGAGTAACGTCTGGATGATAGCGGATTCCGCCCTTGGCTGGCCCGCGGGAGTAGTCGTGCTGCACGCGGTAACCCTCAAAAATCTTCAGCGAGCCATCATCCATCATCACCGGCAAGGTAACAATCAGACACCTGCGCGGATGGCGCAACCGCTCCCAGATATTCTTGTTGAGGTTGATCTTCTCGGCGGCAGCGTCGAGCATCTTCAGGGCCGCGGCGTAGGGGTTTTCCTTCTGAAGATTTTTTTTCTCTTCGCACATAAGGACTCCTTTCTGCGGGGTCTCTGGTTTTTGGCAGAGATGAATTTAACCTATCACAAAATACGCGGAAAAAAAAAGACTCGAGACTGGGGCGGGAAGGCAACGGAGAGCACCGCACATTTAGCCTCTTTTGAAGAGAAAGAAGGCGGAAGGTACGATGGGGCTACTTCAAGAAGAAATTATAGATGAAAGAAGTGGCGCACTTCGGCCACGAGTAAACAGGATCCGTGACAGCCAGGCTGCAAATTGGGATCGCGAAGAAGAGGAGAATCAGGATGATAATAATCCAGTCTGAAAGCTTTCTTTCCATTTTTGATTTTCCTCCTTGTTGCCCAACCCCAACCTCTTTTTTAGCATATCTTGTGCCAAGTTTCCCCAAAAGGGATATATAAAATTTCCACCCGAAGATTTTTATAAATACTCTATCATTTCAAAGACTTAATGACATAAGGGGAATTGCTGGAAAGAGGCGCTCTTGAAAAAAAGGCATGTTTTAGCTCGGAGAATAGTGTCTTAATTTGGCAACTATTTGGAACTTTTGTTGCTATTTCACCATACCTTCCATTTTGCCCATTTGCTTGCGAATATTTTCAGCGCGGGGGCCGGTCGGCTCCACTCTTAAATAATCTTCCCAGGCTTTTATCGCTCCTTCGATATCTGCTTTGTCATGGAGCAGAACAATGCCCAGGTTATAGCGGCTATTGACATGCTTGGGGTCGATCTCCGCTGCTTTTTTGAATTCAGCAATGGCCCGGTCGTAATCTCCCTTTTTTCTGTACATGATGCCCATGTCTGTGCGCACGTCCGCGTTTTTGGGGTCAATCTCCAGGGCTTGCCAATAAGTTTCTATGGCCGGGGTGAATTGATCGGTGTCGAAGTAAAGGTCCCCAAGCTGGATAAGCGCCTTGAGGTTTTTGGGGTCGCCCTTGAGAACGGACCGAAGAAAGTCGATCTGCTTCTGAGCATCCGCAGGTGAGACCGCCGGAGCCGGTGACGGAGTGGACTGCTTTACGGTCGGGGGCATTACGGCGGTTTTATCCTCATAGTAAACGGCAGCAATCACCCCCACCACGATCCCCGCGATAAAGGCAATCGCTATGCATAGAAAAGCATATTCTTTTTTCAC
>CAYQWO010000281.1:0-5143 GCA_964421095.1 uncultured Syntrophaceae bacterium | reverse complement strand
TTACCATTCGCTCCATTATCATAAAAGACGGGAAGGCGGACATCCAAGTAGGCGCAGGCATTGTCGCAGATTCCCAACCGGAGAAAGAGTACGAAGAAACTCTGAACAAAGCCCAGGCCATCTTTCGGGCCATCGAGCAGGCCGAGGAGGGGTTGCCATGATTCTTTTGATCGACAATTATGATTCATTTACTTACAACCTGGTGCAGTACCTGGGTGAAGTGGGAGCGAGATGCCAGGTCTATCGAAATGACGAGATCGACCTGGGGGACATAGAAAAGAAGGCTCCCAAATATCTGGTCATTTCCCCCGGACCCTGCACTCCGAAAGAAGCGGGCGTCTCGCAGGGGGCGATCCGGCGAATGGCCGGGCAGATTCCCATCCTGGGAGTATGCCTGGGCCATCAGTGCATCGGCTCGGCTTTCGGGGGAAAGATCATCCGCGCCGGACGCCTGATGCATGGCAAGAGTTCTCTCGTCTATCACGATGGCCGGACAATTTACCGGGGTCTTCCCAACCCTCTCCAGGCCATCCGCTACCATTCCCTCCTCATTGAGCGGGAAAGCCTGCCAGACTGCCTGGAGATCTCTGCGGAGACGAAGGAAGGAGAGATCATGGGTGTGCGGCACAAGAATTTTGCCACTGAAGGAGTCCAATTTCACCCCGAATCGATCATGACTCAAGGAGGAAAAATCCTCCTGAAAAATTTCCTGGAAATGGAGGAATCATGCTGAAGAGATTCATTGCCGGAGTTGTAGAAGGGAAAGACCTGAGCGAAGAAGAAGCCTCAAAGGCGATGGCCCACATCATGGAGGGGGAAGCCCTGCCCACCCAGATCGCTTCCTTGCTCACCGCCCTGCGGATGAAAGGGGAGACCAGCCAGGAGATCGCCGGGTTCGCCAGGGCCATGCGGGCCAAGGCTGTGCGCATCCGGGCAAGGGAGGGGGAATGCGTGGTAGACACCTGCGGGACCGGCGGGGATGGGTGTGGAACTTTCAACATTTCCACGGCTGTGGCTTTCGTCGCCGCTGGGGGGGGATTGACTGTGGCCAAGCACGGCAACCGCTCGGTCTCCAGCAAGAGCGGGAGCGCCGATGTCTTGGAGGCTCTGGGGGTGAAAATTACCCTTCCTCCCGAAAAGGTGGAAGAGTGCCTGCAAGAAAACGGGTTGGCTTTCTTATTCGCTCCCTCCTTCCATCCGGCCATGAAGCACGCGCTGGGTCCGCGGAAGGAGATCGGAATCCGCACGGCCTTCAACCTCCTCGGCCCTCTGACAAACCCTGCCGGGGCCACCGTCCATCTTTTAGGACTCTACCGTGAAGACCTAACCCGACCGGTGGCGGAAGTGCTAAAAAGCCTCGGAAGCAAAGCGGCCTTTGTCGTGCATGGTGCTGATCACAGTGATGAGATCAGCATCACCGGCAAAACGACGGTCTGTCAGCTTAAAGAGGGGGCCATCACAAATTACCAGATCCAGCCCGAAGAGGTGGGCTTGCGGAGAGCCAACCTGGAAGCCATCCGGGGCGGCACGCCTGAAAAGAACGCGCAGATCTTACTCCAAATTCTGAAAGGAGACCCTGGCCCAACGCGAGACGTAGTGCTGTTAAACGGGGCAGCTGTCTTTGTGGCTTCCGGGAATGCCTCCAACCTCAGAGAAGGAATCGAAATGGCCAGGGAGTCCATTGACTCGGGAAAGGCGATGAAGAAATTGGAAGGACTCATCGAATTCTCGCATCGAGAAGGGTGAACAGGAATGTTTTTGGAAAAAGTGGCGGCGCTCAAGAAAGAAGAGGTCGAGAGAAGAAAAGCTTCTGTTTCCCTGGCGGCGATGAAAGAGGTAATTTCGGGTCTTCCCTCCCCGAGGGATCTGACGGAATCGATCTCTAAGAATGGCCCCATGGCCCTCATCGCCGAAATTAAACAGGCTTCCCCTTCCGCGGGAGTTATTCAGGGAGGCGCCAACATTCGCAGGATTGCCCGCGCATATCAGGCAGGGGGAGCCTGTGCCATCTCGGTTCTCACGGAGGCTCATTTTTTTCAGGGAGACCTTGCCTATCTCCGGCAAGTCAAGGATGTAGCTTCGGTACCCGTCTTGCAGAAGGATTTCATCATTGACCCTTTCCAGATTTATGAGGGAAGGATGGCCCAAGCGGATGCAATTTTGCTCATTGCGGCGATTCTGGCCCCTGATCGACTGAGGGAATTTGTGGAATTGGCCCGGGGCCTGAGCCTGACTCCCCTGGTGGAGGTCCATGATGAAGAAGACCTGGAAAAGATTTCGGGCCTGGATCTGCGACTGATCGGCATCAATAACCGGAACCTGAAAACGCTGGTGGTAGACCTGAAGACCACCTTTCGCCTGATGGGAAGAATTGCTCCGGGAACCGTGGTCATCAGCGAGAGTGGGATTGGAAGCCGGGATGATGTGAAACTTCTTCAACAAGCTGGCGTGAGGGGCATTTTGGTGGGAGAGGTTTTGATGCGGGCGGCTGATCCCGCCCGAAAGATCCGGGAGCTTTTGGATTTATGACTTTGATCAAGATCTGCGGCATGACCAACATCGATGATGCCCTGGAAGCGGTTTCCCTGGGCGTGGATGCGCTGGGTTTTATCTTCGCTCCCAGCCCGCGGCGGATCGATGATGCGGCGACGCGGGATATCGTTCGCCGTCTTCCCCCCTTCACCTGGAAAGTAGGGGTCTTCGTTAACGAAGAGTTAAAAAAGGTGCGGCGAATTGCGGAGGAGTGTGGCCTGGACGCCCTGCAATTGCACGGGCAGGAGCCCCCGGAATATTGCCGCCAGATCCCTCTGCCGGTCGTCAAGGCCATCGGCGTCCAAAACATCGAGAGTCTGAAAGAAATGGATCGGTATCCTTTCGCCTCTATTTTGTTAGACGCTGTTAGCATTGATCGAGCCGGCGGGACCGGAAAGACCTTCTGCTGGGAAACCGCCCTGGAAGCACGGAAGAAGAGAAACTTCATTCTCTCCGGCGGCCTGAATCCCAGGAACGTGTACCAGGCCATCGAAAAGTTGCGACCGATCGGAGTGGATGTGTGCTCGGGTGTGGAAAAAATCCCGGGGAAAAAAGATCGATCCAAAATGATGGCGTTTGTAAAGGAGGTAAGAAGAGCCGATGCGTCAACCGGATAGGAGAGGGCATTTTGGAATTTTTGGCGGAAAGTTCGTACCGGAAACCTTAATGGCTCCATTGGCTGAATTGGAGAGGGCGTACGGGGCCATCAAAAAGGACCCTTTATATCGCCTGGAATTGAAGTCCCTTCTGAAGGATTATGCCGGAAGGCCGACGCCCCTTTATTTTGCCAGGGGGTTAACTGCAGAGTTAAAGGGAGCGAGGATTTATCTTAAACGG
This sequence comes from uncultured Syntrophaceae bacterium, assembly GCA_964421095.1. GTDB lineage: Bacteria > Desulfobacterota > SM23-61 > SM23-61 > SM23-61 > CAYQWO01. The sequence goes on along the minus strand of CAYQWO010000281.1, from coordinate 1,774 downwards.
GAAGACCTGACCCATACCGGAGCTCATAAGATCAACAATACCCTGGGACAGGCTCTGCTGGCCAAAAAAATGGGTAAGAAAAGGGTTATTGCCGAGACCGGAGCCGGTCAGCACGGAGTCGCCACGGCCACGGCCGCCGCCCTTTTGCGCCTTTCCTGCACGGTTTACATGGGCGAAGAAGACATCCAGCGGCAGGCCCTGAATGTATTCCGGATGAAACTCCTGGGAGCCGAAGTCATTCCTGTTTCGTCCGGGAGCAGGACTTTGAAGGATGCCATCAACGAGGCCATCCGGGATTGGGTGACCTATGTGCATGAATCCTATTATCTCATAGGGTCCGTGGTAGGCCCCCATCCCTATCCCATGATGGTCAGGAATTTCCAATCGGTGATCGGGAGAGAGGCGAAGAAACAGCTGATGGAGAAGGAGGGCCGTTTGCCGGACTGCCTGGTGGCCTGCGTGGGGGGTGGAAGCAACGCCATCGGTCTTTTCTATCCATTCTGCAAAGATCGCGTACGCTTCATCGGGGTGGAGGCCGCCGGCCTGGGAATGAAAACGGGAAAGCATGCCGCCTCCCTGAATGCCGGCTCTGTGGGAACCCTTCATGGAAGCATGAGCTATATCTTGCAGAGTGATTCCGGCAATATCCTGGAAACCCATTCCTTTGCCCCAGGTTTAGATTATCCCGGAGTCGGGCCGGAACACGCATTTTTAAAAGAGAGTGGCCGGGCGGAATATGCGACCGTTACGGATGAGGAAGCCCTGGATGCCTTCCAGCTCCTCTCCAGGACCGAGGGAATCCTTCCGGCATTGGAGAGCGCCCATGCGCTGGCCTATGCCAGGAAGGTTGCCCCCTCCCTGAGGAGAGATCAAATCATCATTGTCAACCTGTCCGGGCGTGGAGATAAGGACGTGCAATCGGTAGCTGAAAGAATGGGGGTCGAATTATGAGCCGGATCGATCAGACATTCCAAAGATTAAGAAAAAAAGGACGCGCTGCCCTGATTCCCTTCTTGGTTGCCGGAGACCCGGATCTGCAAACCACAGAGGCTCTGGTGCGAAGAATGGCTGAAAGCGGGGCGGATATCATCGAGCTGGGGGTGCCCTTTTCCGATCCATTGGCCGACGGCCCGACCATCCAGGCTGCCTCCCACCGGGCCCTCCAAAATGGAGTCAACCTGGCCAGCATATTTCGCTCAACAAAAAAATTGCAGGAGATTCCCACCCCCCTGGTTCTGATGACTTATTTCAACCCTATTTTCCAGTACGGCTTACAGGCTTTTGCCACGGATTGCCGAAGAAGCGGCATCGATGGGGTGATCGTCCCCGACCTTCCCCCGGAAGAAGCGCGGCCATGGGTCGAGGAGGCCAGGAAAATGGGGGTGGATACAATTTTCCTGGCGGCCCCAACCAGTCCGGCAGAACGAATAAGATGGGTGAAAGAGGTAAGCCGCGGGTTTATCTACTATGTCTCTTTGACCGGAGTTACGGGGGCCCGCAAAGAATTGCCCCCCGAGCTGGAGCCGGCCGTCCGGCGAATCAAAGGGCAAAGCGAAAAGCCGGTGGCCGTGGGTTTCGGTATTTCCACCGCCGACCAGGCCAGGGAGATCAGCCGCTTTGCCGATGGAATCATCGTGGGCAGCGCGATTGTGAAGATCGTTGAGGAGTGAGGAGGGAATGATAAGCGGGTCGAACGGGTCGGAGACTTTGTGGCCTCTCTGGCTGACGCCATTCGATAAATCTTTGCTTCAGAATTTCCTTGACATCTTCAAGT